>NZ_JCALDF010000069.1:0-1428 GCF_059812725.1 Mycobacterium sp. NGS41 | reverse complement strand
GGTCAAGTCCAGGGATGTGGTGTACGACGTCGTCGTGTGATTCTTCGAGGTGATGGTTCAGGCGGTCAGTGCCGCCGGGGTGTCCTCCTGTTCTGTTGACGGTGTGTGGTCGGCACGGCATTTGCTGAGAACTTCGAGTCCGAGGTAGCGCCGCGATTCGGCCCATTCGTCGTGTTGTTCGGCCAGGACGGCGCCGACGAGGCGGATCAGGGCGTTGCGGTCGGGGAAGATGCCGACGACGTCGGTGCGGCGGCGGATCTCTTTGTTGAGCCGTTCCTGGGGATTGTTGGACCAGATCTGGCGCCAGATCTGTTTGGGGAAGGCGGTGAAGGCCAGCAGGTCGGTGCGGGCGTCCTCCAAGTGCGCGGCCACCTTGGGCATTTTGTCGACCAGTGCGTCGATGACCCGATCGTATTGCGCGGCAACGGAATCAGCGTCAGGCTGATCGAACACCGAGTGCAACAAGGTGCGCACCCACGGCCAGGAGCTCTTGGGAGTTACCGCCATCAGGTTGGTCGTGTAATGGGTGCGACACCGCTGCCACGACGCGCCAGGCAAGGTGGCGCCGATCGCATTGACCAGCCCGGCGTGGGCGTCAGAGGTGACCAGTCTGACCCCGGACAAACCGCGGGCGGTCAGCGATCGCAGGAACGTCAACCAGCCGGCCCCGTCCTCGGCGGTGGTGACGTCGATGCCCAGGATTTCGCGGTAGCCCTCGGCGTTGACCCCGGTCGCGATCAGGGCGTGCACGTTGACCACCCGGCCCGCTTCGCGCACTTTGAGAACCAGCGCATCAGCAGCCATGAACGTGTAGGGGCCGGCATCGAGCGGTCGGGTCCGGAAGGCTTCCACGGCGGCGTCGAGTTCTTTGGCCATCACCGACACCTGCGACTTCGACAGCGACGTGATCCCGAGGGTCTCGACGAGTTTGTCCATCCGCCGCGTCGACACGCCCAGCAGATAACAGGTGGCCACCACGGTGGTCAGGGCCCGCTCGGCGCGCTTGCGGCGTTCGAGCAGCCAGTCCGGGAAATACGAGCCGTGCCGCAGCTTGGGAATCGCCAGATCCAACGAGCCTGCGCGGGTATCGAACTGGCGCTGCCGATAGCCGTTGCGCTGATTGATCCGCTCGGCGCTGCGCTGGCCGTATCCGGCACCGCACAGGGCATCGGCTTCCGCACCCATCAAGGTATGGATGAACGTGGCCAACAACTCACGCAGCACGTCAGGGTGGCAGGTAGTGAGTCGTTCAGCCAACACGGTAGGCAGATCGATATCGTGGGCACTGGTCATCGCGTTGATTCCTTTGCTCGAGTGACTTTGGACGGTCTCTCGAAGAATCACGCGATGACCTTCAATCACTCGGCTACGACACGCCGGTCCTCAACTCATGGCCCGACTCGTACACCACTTTGGTGGACGCAACCT
>NZ_JCALDF010000068.1:0-1670 GCF_059812725.1 Mycobacterium sp. NGS41 | reverse complement strand
GCACGTGGGCGCAGAAGGTGCGCGATACCGGACGCCATGAGCGCTAGACCCCCGAACACGGCCCATCGGTCGGATTGCGTAAGTCCGGACTTCATGGCGTCGACCTCTCGTGGAGAACGACGGGGAGGTGGGTAGGGCCACGCAGTGAGCTGTTGGTGGACCACGTTGTGGGTCCGGTTATTGAGATTCGTGACACCCGGTCGACCAGTTCACGAAGAACGGCTTGTGCCTCCATGCGTGCAAGGGGCGCTCCGAGGCACAGGTGTGGACCGTAGCCAAAGCCGACGTGGGAACGCGGGTTTCGGTCCGCGCGAAAGGTGTTCGGGTCGTCGAAGGCAAGTGGATCGCGATTGGCCGCGCCGAACGATATCAGCACCCGTGAACCCGATGGGATGGTGACATCACCTACTTGATAATCGGCACGGGTATAGCGGTAAAGGTTTTGAATGGGACTGGTGTAGCGGACATGTTCTTCGACGGCCTGCGGGATCAGGTCGGGGTTGGCCCGGATCATGTCGTATTGATCGGGACAGTGGGCGTAGGTGTGGAGCATCCCGCCGAGAAGGTTGGTAGTGGTCTCATTTCCGGCGATCAGCAGCAGGATGGCGATATAGAACAACTGGTTGTCGGTTAGCGCACCGTCAGTGCTGTGCGCTAATAAGCGGCCAAGGACGGTGTCCGATCCCTTGAGGTGTCCATCTGCGAGGTGCTTCAAGAAATAGCGGCGTAGCGCTGCTGAGGCGCGCATCGATCGCGCCGTGTTCGCAATCCCGTTCACCGTGGGGGTGAAGTTGATGATCTGGGTGGCTTCGTCTGACCAACGGCGAAAGTCGGCGATGTCGCTTTCCGGGACGCCGAGGATGGCGGCGATCACACGAAGCGGCATCGGCATTGTGAGCCGCTGTACGGCATCACAGTCGCCCGCAGCGATCATGTCATCGACGAATTCGGCGGCAAGCTTGTCGATGATGTCGCGCCAACTGTCCAGAGCACCTTTTGTAAACGCCGGCTGAACTTGTTTCCTCAAGCGGCTGTGCTGCTCGCCATCGGTAACCACGACGAGATCGGCGACCATCCGTACTCGGGTCACTCCTTGGCTGCTAGTCACCTGGTCTGTGTCGCGTAGGGCTGCGCGGACATCGTCGAGTCTGTGCAGAATCCATGTCGCGCGCCGAGGGTTGTAGTGAACACGTCCGCCGCGGTGCAGGGCGTCGTAGGCAGCGTGGGGTTGCGCCGCGACGGCTGAGTCCAATGGGTCATAGTCAGTATTGACCGCACCTGTCCACCCGCTGTACCCACGTCGGCGTGTGCGTATCGCAGCAGAGACGTTTAACCACCCCGCCGCAATGAGCGGCGAGAACATCGTGGTGGCACCGTCAGCGGGCTTTGCTCCGTAGTTCACGATTCGGCACACCTTCTCTAACACCACTTGTCTCAGAGTCGGTACCGGACGCCCAAGCGGTCAATACGTGGCAGCGAAGTTGAAAGACGCCCGCACAGAGCTGACAAGCACTTCTGTTCTCGGAATGGCCGGAAACTGCGCATATTGGTGAGACATCTAGTCGAACATGTCTCGTGGTGATAGAAGGGATTTCTTGTCCATCTCCGGTGAGGAAGGCTGGCTAGCGTGGCACAGAAGGATTGGGTCCTCGGAGTGGACCGTAGCGCCG
>NZ_JCALDF010000067.1:0-2109 GCF_059812725.1 Mycobacterium sp. NGS41 | reverse complement strand
CAACACGGGCGCATCGGCTCCGCTGCGGCGCAACTCGCTCAGCTCATTGGCCTGGCCCTGAGCCAGGTCGGCGTAAAGCTGTTCCAGCCGCTCGCCGTAGTGGGTCTTCAGCTGCGGCCGAGCCAGCTTGCGAATGCCGGTCAACAGCCCGTTCTCCAGCGTCCACGGTGTGGTCTCGACGATGAAGTCACGCGGGATTTCGTAGGACTGCAGCCCGGCCGCCCTGGCGACCTCCTGCAGCGACTCGCCGAGCGCACGCTTCAGCGCGGAAGCGTCAGAGGCGTCGCTAAAGCGTGCCAGCGCTTCCTGGGTGGGGACCACGACGGCGAGCAGGTACGCACGAGCGCTGTTGCCGTAGACGTAGATCTGCCGGACCAGCGGACTGTCGCCAAACACCGCCTCCAGCTTCGAGACCGTGACGAACTCGCCCTGCGACAGCTTCAGCACGTTGTTGCGCCGGTCGAGGTAGACGAACTGATCCGGGCCGACTTCGGCCATCACGTCACCCGTGCGGTAGAAGCCGTCCTCGTCGAATACGCCCGCCGTGGTTTCCGGGCGCTTGTAGTAGCCGGGGAACAGGCTTTGCGTCTTGACCAGCAGCTCGCCGCGCGGATGCGGCCGGTCGGTCAGGAAGTAGCCCAGCTCGGGCACGTCGACCAGCTTGTAGTCGATCACCGCGGGCCGGCGGATGTGGTCGTCGATTAACACCATGCCCGCCTCGGTGGAGCCGTAGCCCTCGATCAGGTGGAGCTCGAGCAGGGACTCGACCCAGGCCTTCATCTCCGCGGAGATCGGCGCCGAGCCCGTCAACGCCGCGACGAAGCGTCCACCGAGCAGGTCCTGCCGCAGCTCGTCCTTCACCTGCGCCTCCAGAACCTGGCGATCAGTGGAGTCGGACGAGCGCCGGTCCACCTCACTCTGGAACTGCTCGAAGAGCATGTCCCAGACGCGTGGCACGAAGTTCAACTCGGTGGCCCGCACCAGTGCGAGGTCCTCGAACAAAGTCGAAAGGTCGCTCTTGGCCACGAAATACGCTGTGCCGCCGTTGCATAGCGACCCGTACAGCACCTGTCGGCCCATGACGTGGCTCATCGGCATGAAGTTGAGCGTGATCGACGGCTCGCCGTCCGCCTGGAACCAGGCGCTGGACTTGCGCCAGAAGTTGACCACCCGGCTCGCCGGGTACATGGCGCCCTTGGGTGCGCCGGTGCTGCCAGAGGTGTAGATCAGCAGCGACAATTCGTCGTCTTCGCTGGCCGGCGAGACCGGCGGCCCGGAATGGGCGCGCTTACCCCGCTCGAGGACGTCGGCCAGTGTCTCGACGATCACCGGCGTGCCGGCCAGGCGCGCTCGGGCGGCTTCGAGGGCGTCGCGGTGAGCGTCGACCTCGGGGTGGTAGTCGAAGGCGACTAATCGCGCCGGCACAGGACCGTTAAGCACCAATTCGACGGCGTCGGCGAAGTTGTCGATGCTCGCGGCGATCAGCGCCGGCTCGGTCTCGGTGACGACGGGCTGCAGCTGGGCAGGCGCCGCACTGGTCTGCAGTGGGACGGACACCGCGCCCAGCAGGGCCAGTGCGATGTCGATGGTGGTGTAGTCGACGCTGGTGAACCCGAGCACGCAGACGCGGTCGCCGGGCTGGACGGCGCCCGTCAGCGCGCCGGCGAAGGCGTTGGTGCGGTCCCACAACTGGCGGTAGGTGATGGTCTCGAAGCCGGGCAGCAACTGGATCGCGGTGCGTCCGCTGTCCGGGTCGGCGACGAACGACACCGCACGCTGGCCGAGCGCCGGCCGATCGGCATAACCCTCCATCACAGTGCGGATGACCTGCTGTAGCCCAATCTCGGGCTGATCGACGGCCTCGGCGACTGCCCGGCTGGGCTTGGCTGCGGCGAATTGTGCGTCGTTGGCGTAGAGGTCCTCGATGCGGCGGGCGAGCCGCTCTTCACTGGTGATGGTCGGCATAGCAGTTCCCCTTTGTCGTGGCTGGGAGGTTTTGGAAACTCAGGCGGCGCTACATTGCGCTGATAGATAGAACGTTAGCAAAAGTAACTATATTTCCCTGTGACCGCTACCACGGAGGTGGTGTGAGATGCGTTACGGCGAGCA
>NZ_JCALDF010000066.1:0-2445 GCF_059812725.1 Mycobacterium sp. NGS41 | reverse complement strand
GGCCGCACTGTCCAGCCAGACGTTCTCGCGGCTAATCAGCCCATCGCGGAACTCGAAGATGTGCATGGTGCGAAAACTAATTCGACGTCCATTGCCCGGTAGTCCGAGCATTGAGCCCGTGACGATGCCGGTGACCTGCTGTTCGAGAATCATTGCGTCGTCAGTGACATAACGGTGTAGATCCTGCTCACGCTCGGACCGGAAGTTGGCAGTGAGGTAGGTGTAGAAAGCTCGCGCATCGACCTTGCCGCGCCGAACGCCACCCGGAAAGCCGACCATGTCGTGTTCGATGTCGTCGGTATACACCGAAACGGCCGCGTCAATGTCGGCGCGCCCCTCTGCGCTCAGATGGCGCGACACCAGCGTCTGCATCGCGGTGGTGTCCATGGTCGCCTCCTAATGGTGAACTTTACTAATTGCCCGTCCGCACGGTAGCCGTTTCCATGCCCCGTGGTTTACCTGCACGTTTGCCCTGAATGCTCCTAATCTGTGTGGGTGCGGTTAACGTGGCCACTCACGGGTCGCAGCGAGGAAATGCGGCTTATCGAGGACGCGATTTGCGTGTCGGATCTATCCGGCGTCGTCGTTCAGGGTCCTGCAGGTATCGGCAAGAGCCGAGTCGCCCGCGAAGCACTATCCGCAGCCGCGGCTCAGGGATGCGAAACACGTTGGGCCATCGCCACGTCATCGGCGCGTTCACTTCCGTTAGGAGCATTCGCCCCATGGGTAGACGCAGCCCCCGCAGGAAATATTCAACTGGTGCGCGGCGTCATCGAATCGTTGACGCGTACCTCGCCACATACCACCACGATCGTCGGCGTCGACGACGCGCATCTGCTCGATGACCTGTCGACATTCGTTCTGCACCAGATTGTTCAAGAACGCGCCGCCAAAATACTGTTGACGATCCGCGACGGTGAGCCGATTCCCGCTGGGATACAAGACATCTGGAGGGCCGGCGAATTTAGCCGACTCGACTTGCAGCCATTATCACGCGACGAAACCGTGACTTTGCTGACGACGACGCTCGATGGATCGCTGGATGCGGGTGCGGCTGATCGTCTGTGGGAGCTTACGCGTGGCAACGCGCTGTATGTGCGCAACATCGTTGAGCGGGAGATCGCGGACGGGCGAATCGTGCGCCATGACGATTGCTGGCGTTGGATCGGCGAGCCGACGATGCCGCCCGGCTTGGTTGAGATGATCGAAACCCGCATCGGCGCCCTACCGACTGCAGTAAGCGATGTGATCGACGCGCTCGCTGTCGGGGAGCCCATCGAACTGGCATCGCTCACCAAAATCACTCATCCAGCGGCGATCGAGGAAGCCGACATCCGGGGCCTCATCACGCTCGAGCACTTCGAGAGCCGCGTGCAGGTACGGCTTGCTCATCCGCTGTACCGAGAAGTGCGCAAGCAACGGGTGGCACCCATGCGCCTCCGGCGGCTTCGCGGACTGATCGCCACCGAGCTTGCGGCTTCCAACGATCGTGACGATAAGCGAGTTGTCGTGCGCCGCGCGACATTGAGCCTCGATTCCGATCTAGCGCCGGACGCGGAACTGTTTGTCAAAGCGGCCTACGGCGCGGTGTGGCTGATGGATCTGCCGCTGGCCGACTTGCTGGCTGATGCGGCGATCCGCGCTGGAGGCGGCGCACAGGCGAGGTTCATCCGCGCATTCGTTCTGTCCTCACTCAGTCGTGGCCAGGAAGCCGACGCGGTGCTCGCGGATGTTTCCACCAGCGAGTTGAGCGATGCCGACTTCGCCGCATTTGCTTTTCTGCGAGCCAGAAACAGGCTATTCACTCTTGCCGACCCAACGGGTGCGAAGGCAGCAATTGACGAGGCGGCACCGGCCATACCCGCGCAGGCGCGCAGTTGCATCGACGCATTCCTCACCGTGTACTGGGCGACGATGGGCAGGCCGGACGCTGCCAGTTCGTCGTCGCAACAAATCACTTGGGACCAGCTTCCCCAGGTCGCGGCGGGTATGACCGCCTGGGCAGTCACCGTCGCTTGCGGAGAAGCCGGCCGCACCAGCGAAGCCGTCATAGCCGCCGAGTCCGGATACCCGGTCGCGATACGCGGGTTCGGCATCATCGCCGACGCCCACGCTGGTGCGCTGCTGCTGTCCGGTCGGATACGCGAAGCCGACGATCTAGCGCAGTGGCTGGATGAGCGCGTCGCATTTGTGCCAGCGGCGGGTCAACTGGCCAGCGCCCCGGTGGCAGGCCAAGTCGCTCTGGGCGGCGGCCGGCTGAAGAGCGCGTGTTTCCTGTTAGAGCCGGTAGCCGAGGCGTTGTCCGCATCGGGTGAGACCAAGGGCTGGGGGTACCGGTGCCAGATCCTCCGCGTGATTGCCTTTGCAATGCGCGGTCTGGTCGACGAGGCCGCGGCTGCGCTGGCTGGGCTGGAGAAGCGCCGTCACCCAGCCTGGGAACACGTG
>NZ_JCALDF010000065.1:0-4543 GCF_059812725.1 Mycobacterium sp. NGS41 | reverse complement strand
CTACCACCCGCGGAGTACGAAGCCGCGTTCTACGCTACGACACGGACCGACCAACCCCTGGCCGGAATCCAATAATTCGAGCCTCCGGCAGAGCCAGGGCGATTCACACCTCATGGCTGAGTTAGACATTGCCAAGTTGCACGCTGCCGCCGCCGAGCTTGGGTACTGGCCCGCCAGCACCGACGACGAACACCTCGACAAGCTGCGCGCCGACAACGAACGCTTCGACCGCATGAATGCTCATGACCCGCAAGGTCTCAAGTGGTCGAAGATGGGCCGGGAGACGGCAATGGGAGCCCGCGCGGAACCCACGAGATCGCAGTAACGCCCTTGCCGCATTGGCTTCCCCTCACCTGATAGGTGAGGCAGTTCGGTGGTGACTCAAGGTATTCTGCGGCAAGGTGAGCAGTTTGGGTGTGCTCGACAGTGCCGCTCTATACGCTGCACAAAACCCGCACCTGCCTCACCAGATGTCGAATCTCCGCATGCGACGGCTGCAACTCATAGGCATGGTGGTGCACAGCCCGGCTCAGCGCGTACCATACCCGCCTGGCCCGCTCCCCGATCTCCACTCCTTGATTCCTTGCCAGTACAACAAGTTTCGATCTCATCGTCGGTGACTTGCCGCTGGTAGCCGACCAGGAAGCGCTCTGCTCGTCGAGCCAGTCTTCGAGCGCCATCCGCGCCAGCAACGCAGCGATCCGCGCTGCGCGTGGGCCAAGGGCGATCTTTCCATCGAGCACGTCGTCCGCGTAGTCGAGAAGCGCGACGCGTCCTAGCATGTCGCGCTCTTAGCGAGGTCACCGACCGCTTGCCGGGCATCAGTGACCGCACCCTTGTAATCAACCACCCCCTGGTGGACACCCTTGTTCACCACCGAAAGCGTATCCCCGCGTGCTTGGCCTCCCGCCTTCCATTTGTCCACTGCCACAGGGTTATCGGCATCACCGGCCAAAGCCAGCGCCAATCGCCTAGCCGTCTTGTTCGCTTTCTCCCACGCGCCCTCAACGTCTTCGCGGGATTGCCCATCCGCGAGTGCCTTCGACGAGTAGACGTCCCACGCGGTGATCTCCAACGCTTCCCGGCACAACACTGGGATCGCGGAGCGCTTGATTTTCTCGGGCACAGCTTCGTCGGCCGCGATCGCAAAGGCGTCGTCAAGCAGCCGCGTTGCAGGCAGCTCCGACGGCGCCACGCTGATCGCCGAATTCAGTGCCCGCGTGACCTCCACGATCCGCGCGGGCGCGCGCGAGGCGCGGATCGCCGCTGGGAGCCGGTTGTCGTGCGTCAAAACGATCACCTGTCGGTCTTTCGCCAGGGTGGTCAAAACGTCGAGAAAACCGTCGATCTTCGACGGGTCCATGGCCTGGATCGGATCGTCGAAAACTAGAAAGCGGAATGGGCTTTCTGGCGAGGTGGCCCGCGGAATGAAGATGGCCAGCGCTAGCGCCTGCAGTTCGCCTTGACTCATCACCCCGAAAGCTTCAGTCTCCGAACCGTCTACCGCAGCCTGTAGCACGACCCGCCGGGTTGTCTTCTGACCCTCCAGCCGGATTCCACCAAGATCGACATTGCTTTCTTGACGAAGCGCTGCCCAGATCTCGCGGGACTTCTCGGCCAGAGGCGTGAGCCGTTCGTTGCGTAGCTGTCCGGCGTTGGCCTGCAACCACTTCAGCGCATCTGTCGCCACCGCCAGCTGTGGTGCCACCGCGGCGACAGCCTCAGCCTTGCGCAGCCACTCTGCCAACTTCAGGGCAACCGGACCCCACGCGTCTTCGCGCGCTTGGATGAGAGCAGCGGCCTCTTCAGCCAGCGTTGCATAGGCAGCCCGCAGGGACGGGAGGGTCGCGTCAACATGATCGACCAGTGCGAGATCGTCGCCGACGGGCAGCTCGGCGAAGTGATCGTAGGCGGCACGCGCGCCCTCCAGCGTGGCCAGGTCAGTGTCGGTGAGCGGGGGACGCGCGATGGAACGCACCATCGCCATAACCGCTGAGCGAGCCTGCTGAGTCTCCGCGCGGGCTGCGGCCAGATCGCGTACGGCGATCTGGTCACGCTCCAAGGCCGCGCGGGCGGCGACGGCCCAAGTGTCGTCGAGGGCGCCCTGACCGCAGACCGGGCAGCGCTGGTCGCCGTGCTGGTCGTGAAACTCCAAGCTGGACTCCAAAAGCCGCGCACGGTCGGCGGCCAGCGCGTCCGCGCGCCGTGTTTCCTGCTGTTCTGCGTGTGCCGCTGACCGCAGCGCTGCACATTTCGGTTCCGTTTCGTCGGCGGGCGGCACGATCAGCCGGCATGCCTGTTGCCACGCCGCAGGGATGCTGGGAGAAGGGCCGGTAATCAACGGTCGTACCGCGTCCAGGTCGGGTTTTGTCTTCTTCACCTGTGCCAGCGCGACCGCGGCGCGCGAATCCTCGTGAGCCGCCAGGTCTGGCTTGAGGGTGTCGGCGGTGCGCTTAAGTCCAAGTGCGGGTTCCCTGAGTTTTTTGACCTCGGCGTCGAGAACTTCGATCGCGGTGGTGAGCTGCTCCAAACCCAGCAACTTGAAAAGCTGGTCGTAGAACTCGCTCGGTTTGCCTTCGAGAATGCCACTGAGCTCGTCGTAACTCAGCAGGGGCCGATACATGGTCAGTCCCGCGTCCCACCCCAGCACGCTAACGGGTTCTTGCTTCTGGGCTTTGCGCTGTGCCCAGCGCTTCATGTCTCCGACCGACACGTCGCTCCCCGTAGGCCAGTCCACGCCTATGGTCGTCTTGCCCGCACCCTCTTCGGCGATGCCGACGCGGATGCGCGCCGGTTCGCCGGCATGCAGATTTCGCCACGCCTGTGTCCACACCACAGGCTTGTCTTTCCATCGGGAGTTGACCCCAGTCAGCGCCAGTTCCAGTGCCTCAGCCAGGGTCGACTTGCCCGACCCGTTTCTCCCGGCGATTATCGTAAGACCTGGCCCGGGCTGCAACGGGACGGTGACCTCGGCGCCGATGCCACGAAAGCCAGCGACGGTGACCGACTGGAGGTAGGCGCCGACGGGTTCCGCCGATGACTCGTCGGCAGCGGTGAGCGAGTCAACCAGTTCTGGGGAGTCCACGGCGCCACCGAGCGCTTCGGACAGGGCGTCGGGATCTTCGAGCGCTGCCAGCACAGCGAGTCGGGCGGGTTCACTCAGCGAGTTGTCGGCGTCGGCCAGTGCTAGGACGTAGTTCTTCAGTGTGTCGTCGGCCATCGGTTCTCCCCTCTTACGTCCCTCTCGGCACTGAGGGTAAGAGCAGTGGCCGACATCCGGTACCGAATCCGACAGGTAATCGCAGAACGCCCGTCCCGTCCGGTGGGCCACAGATTTGATCCCGACACTCGATTACGGAGACGAATGCGGCGGCCGTGGCGATGATGGGTTGGTGACAGAACAGGCAGGGCCCATATTGCTCGATGGTTATGCGGCCAAGCGGTGCCCAGTCCGAGTGCAGATTGACTTCCTGCCGCTTATGGAGACGCTGCAATGGGACCCGTCTCCGGAGGAAAAACAGCGGCTTGAAGCGGGGATTGCCTTCGAGCGAGACGTGTTCGACGTTTTGCGCACCCTCCACCCCAGTGCCGTTGTGTTGGGATCTCAGCTGTGCAAGTCGGAGGCGATCGCAGCGACCACACAGGCGATGGACGCAGATGCGCCTCTGATACTGGGCGGATGGCTCCCGGATGACGTTGAAAGTTGCCGCACCGGACGGCCAGACATCCTTATCAAAGTCGATGGCGGCTATCTACCGGCTGACGTAAAGCACCACCTCACATTGCAACGCCGAAAAGTCGTGGATGTTCTCGTATCCTCCGTCGCCATACCAGGCAAGCGACTCAAGCTGAGCGGCTGGACGGCAGCAACCTCGCATCGGTACGAAGACGGACTGCAACTGGCCCACTACACGCGCATGCTTCAGGCATGCGGCCACCACCCGGGACCCGACAGGTTGCTGGGTGCGGTCCTGGGCACCAGCCAACTCGAGATCACGCCGACCAGCGACCCGGCGTTGGTGTTCGCCTGGCATGACCTCAACGAGCCACTGGTCTCAACGTTCTCTCGCAGCCGCGGCAAGGTACGCCGGTCGCTGCTCGCGCGCTACGACCACGAACATGCTTTCCGCGTGAAAGTGGCCGCAACTGCACGGGAAATCCGTGGGCGGGACGATGATCCGCAGCCTCTGGTAGAGCCGATTGGGCAAAACGAATGCGGCAGTTGCCCCTACGAGGAGCCGTGCGCGCAGCAGATGGGCCCGGATGACCCATCGACTGCGATCACAATCGGACGCCTCGGCACGCGCGAATGGCTGACGCTGCGCCGAATGGGTGTCACCACAACTGAGGCCCTGTCGGTTCTGGACGCCGACGACCCGTCGTTCTTCGACGAATACATTGCGGAGGTAAGCCAGTTAACCCCGGCGGCCGCCCGTAAGCGTCTGGTAACCGCCATCGAACGTGCCGAAATGATCTGCAATGGCATCGATCTCAAACGAACCAGCAAAGGTCCTGGCGTGTTCCCGCTGAATGAGTCCAACCT
>NZ_JCALDF010000064.1:0-5034 GCF_059812725.1 Mycobacterium sp. NGS41 | reverse complement strand
AGCGGCGAAGTCCTGTCCGTCATTCGGGGCACCGCGACATCCGCGGGCAAAACAGTGTTCGTCTTCCCCGGCCAGGGTTCGCAATGGCTGGGCATGGGCATCGAATTGCTCGACACCACACCGGTGTTCGCGCAACAGCTGCAGGCCTGTGCGGACGCCTTCACAGAATTCGTGGACTGGTCGCTGATCGATGTCTTGCGCGGTACGCCCGGTGCACCGGGCTTGGACCGAGTGGACGTCGTACAGCCGGCGCTGTTTGCTGTCATGGTCTCGCTGGCCGAACTGTGGAAGTCTGTCGGGGTACGTCCGGACGCCGTCATCGGGCATTCCCAAGGCGAAATCGCCGCCGCCTACGTCGCCGGTGCGCTGTCCCTGCGCGATGCGGCCCGGGTCGTGACGCTGCGCAGTAAGTTGCTGCGGGCATCGACGAACGGAGCCAGGCCCGGTGGCATGGTGTCCATCGCCTGCGGCGAGGAGCGGGTGCGGGAGTTGTTAACGCCCTTCGCTGATCGGATTGGCATTGCCGCCGTCAATGGCCGGGCGGCGGTTGTGGTGTCCGGTGAAACGGCCGCGCTGGAGGAGCTGGTCCAGGTTTGCGCCGACCAGGAGCTGCGGACCCGCCGGATCGACGTGGACTATGCCTCGCATTCGGTTGAGGTCGAGCCCATTCGCGATGAGCTCACCGATGTTCTTGCCGGCATCGAGCCGCGTTCCTCGCGTACCGCGTTCTTCTCGACCGTGACCGGAAGTCGCTTGGACACGGCCGATTTGGGCGTCGACTACTGGTACCGCAACATCCGCCAGACGGTGCAATTCGACCAGGCAGTGCGCAGCGCCTGCGAGCACGGCTATCGCACCTTCATCGAAACAAGCCCCCATCCGGCGCTGATCGCCGGAATCGAGGACACCGCCAACGACTGCACTGGTTCTGAGGCCATCGTCGTGCCCACCCTGGGCCGCGACGACGGCGGGCTGCAGCGGTTCCTGACGTCTGCGGCCGCGGCCTTCGTGGCCGGTGTGAGCGTGGATTGGCGCGGCGTGCTCGACGGAGGCGGCTTCGTCGAGCTGCCGACGTATGCCTTTGAGAAGCGACGGTTTTGGCTCTCCGGCGAAGGCGCGGCGATCGACGCATCCGGCTTGGGGTTGGCCGCGGGCGAGCACCCGCTGCTGGGCGCTGTGGTGGAGCTGCCCGCTTCGGCCGGCGTCGTATTGACGGGCCGGTTGTCACCGAGTGCGCAGGGGTGGCTGGGCGATCACACTGTGTCGGGGGCGGTGGTGTTTCCCGGCACGGGGTTTGTCGAGTTGGCGATCCGTGCCGGCGATGAAGTCGGCTGCCCGGTGGTCGACGAGCTGACCCTGCGGACTCCGTTGGTGCTGCCGGTATCGGGATCGGTTGCGCTTCAGGTGGTAGTGGGTGCCCCCGACGAGTCAGACCAGCGCAGCGTTTCGATCTACTCCCGCGCCGAAGCCGATGCGGCGTGGGTCTGCCACGCCGAGGGAACACTGAGCTCCGGGTCGGTCGAGCCGACGGTGGACCTGTCGGTGTGGCCGCCCGCCGGCGCCGTTGCGGTCGATGTGACCGACGGCTACGAACGGTTGGCTGCCCGCGGCTACGGGTACGGCCCGGCCTTCCGGGGCCTCACCGCGATGTGGGCCCGCGGCGACGAGATGTTCGCCGAGGTAACGCTGCCCGACGCGGCCGGCGGTGCGGGCGGGTTCGGTGTGCACCCCGCCCTGCTGGATGCGGCTCTGCATGTGGGGGTAATTGCCAACCAGGAGGCCGAATTGGTGCTGCCGTTCTCCTGGCAGGGCGTGTCGTTGCATGCCGCAGGTGCGTCGGCGGTGCGGGCACGCATTGCGCCGTCGTCTCCTACCGACTCTTCCCGTGTCTCCATCGAGCTTGCCGACGGGTTGGGGTTGCCGGTGCTGTCGGTGGCTGCGATGGCGGCCCGGCCGGTGAGCGAACAGCAGTTGCGGGCCGCGCTGTCGGGCTCCGGTCCCGACCGGCTGTTCGAGCTGGTGTGGTCACCGGCGTCCGCGGCTTCGGGACCGGTGGCCGTACCGCCGTACGAAGTGTTCGAATCCGTTGCCGCTGAAGACGATCCGGTAACGGGCACGTATGACCGCACGCACCGGGCACTGACCGTCATCCAGGCATGGCTGACCGAGAAGGACTCCGGCGTGCTGCTGGTGGCGACTCGGGGCGCCGTGGCGGTGACGGGTGACCCGAAAGAAGGCGTCACCGATCTGGCCGGCGCCGCGGTATGGGGCTTGGTGCGGTCGGCGCAGACCGAGCATCCCGGCCGAATCGTGTTGGTGGATTCCGATGCGCCCCTTGATGATGACGCCATAGCCGCGGCTCTGGGGGCCGGCGAACCGCAGGCGGTACTGCGCGGCGGGCAGCTGTACACCGCGCGGGTGCGCGGCAGCCGCGCAGTCGACGGGATCCTGGTCCCACCGGCCGACGGGCCCTGGCGGCTGGGCATCAGCAGCGCGGGCACTTTCGAGAACCTGCAGTTGCAGCCGGTTCCCAACGCCGATGCGCCGTTGCAGCCCGGCCAGGTTCGGGTCGCGCTGCGCGCCATCGCCGCGAACTTCCGCGACATCATGATCACTCTCGGCATGTTCACCCACGACGGCCTGCTCGGCGGCGAAGGCGCCGGCGTGGTCGTCGAAGTCGGGCCCGGGGTCACCGAATTCGCGGTCGGCGATTCGGTGTACGGATTCTTCCCCGACGGCCACGGCACGCTGGTCGCCGGTGACGTCCGCATCCTGCAGCCGATGCCGGCCGACTGGTCCTACGCCGAAGCCGCCGCCATATCAGCCGTTTTCACGACCGCATACATGGCGTTCGTGCACCTGGCCGACGTCAAGCCGGGCCAGCGGGTATTGGTGCATGCCGCTGCCGGAGGGGTCGGGATGGCGGCCGTGCAGCTGGGCCGGCATTTGGGTTTGGAGGTGTTCGCGACTGCCAGCCGCGGTAAGTGGGACACGTTGCGGGCCATGGGTTTTGATGACGACCACATCTCGGACTCGCGCAGCCTGGAGTTCGAGGAGAAGTTCCGCTCCGTCACGGGCAGGACTGGCGCGGCCGGAATGGATGTGGTGTTGGACTCGCTGGCCGGCGAATTCGTCGACGCGTCACTGCGACTGGTCGCACCCGGCGGTATTTTCCTGGAGATGGGCAAGACCGACATCCGCGACCCCGGAGCGATCGCCCAGGAATACCCGGGAGTCCGTTACCGCGCCTTCGACCTCTTTGAGCCCGGCCGCCCGCGGATGCACCAGTGGATGGTCGATCTCGCGGAATTGTTCGACGCCGGTGTGCTGCGGCCATTGCCGGTGACGACGTTCGATATCCGGCGGGCCGAGGCGGCGTTGCGTTATCTGAGCCAGGCGCGCCATACCGGCAAGGTCGTCATGACATTTCCCGACGCATGGGCGACCGGGACCGTGTTGATCACCGGCGGAACCGGTATGGCGGGTTCGGTGTTGGCCCGGCACGTGGTGGGCCGGCATGGGGTGCGGCAGCTGCTGCTGGTGAGTCGACGTGGCCCGGATGCGCCGGGCGCGCAGGAGCTGGTGGCTGAGCTGACCGCCGAGGGCGCGCAGGTGCAGGTGGTGGCCTGCGATGCGGCCGATCGGGAGGCACTGGCCAAGGTGATCGCCGATATCCCCGTGCAGCATCCGCTGTCTGCGGTGATTCATGCCGCAGGGGTGCTCGACGACGCCATGGTGACGTCGCTGACCCCGCAGCGGATCGACGCGGTATTGCGGGCCAAGGTGGACGCGGCGTGGAACCTGCACGAGCTGACCCGGGACCTGGATGTGTCGGCGTTCGTGATGTTTTCGTCGATGGCCGGGCTGGTGGGCTCGTCGGGACAGGCCAACTATGCGGCGGCCAACTCGTTCCTGGACGCGCTGGCAGCTCAGCGGCGCGCACATCGACTGCCCGCGGTTTCACTGGCGTGGGGGCTGTGGGATCAGGCCAGCGCCATGACTGGCAACTTGGATACCGCCGACCTCGCCCGGCTGGGCCGCGACGGGATCTTGGCGCTGTCCTCCGACGAGGCAATGGAACTCTTCGACACGGCCCTGATTGTCGACGAGCCCTTCCTGGCCCCGGCCCGAATCGATCTGACCGCTCTGCGGACCCACGCCGTCGCGGTACCGCCGATGTTCACCGATCTGGTCAACGCGCCGACTCGGCGCAAGGTCGACGACTCGCTGGCCGCCGCGAAGTCGAAATCTGCCCTGGCGCATCGTCTGCAGGGACTTCCTGAGGCTGAACAGCATGCTGTGTTGCTCGATCTGGTGCGTTCGCATATCGCCACGGTGCTGGGCACCGTCACCCCCGAGGCGATCGATCCCGACAAGGCGTTCCAGGAGTTGGGCTTTGACTCCCTGACCGCGGTCGAAATGCGAAACCGGCTCAAAGCTGCTACCGGCCTTGCGCTTTCGCCCACCCTCATCTTCGACTATCCGACCCCCAACGGCCTGGCCTCTTACATCCGCGCCGAACTCGCCGGCGTCCCACAAGAAATCAAGCACACACCCGCGGTTCGCGCCACGGGCGACGACGCCATTGCGATCGTCGGTATGGCTTGCCGCTATCCGGGCGGAGTGGATTCCCCCGAAGCTCTGTGGGACATGCTGGTCCAGGGCCGCGACGTGCTCTCCGAATTCCCGACCGATCGGGGCTGGAACCTGTCCGGGCTGTACAACCCGGACCCAGACGTTCCGGGCGCGTGCTACACGCGCACCGGGGGGTTCGTCGACGGGGTCGCGGACTTCGACGCGGCCTTCTTCGGTATTGCGCCCAGTGAGGCGCTGGCGATGGACCCCCAGCAGCGGATGTTCCTCGAGCTCACCTGGGAAGCATTGGAACGGGCCGGGATTGAACCGGGCGGGTTGCGCGGCAGCGCCACCGGCGTGTTCGCCGGGGTGTACACCCAGGGCTACGGCATCGGCAACGCAGACGCCGCAAAAGCCTTGGAAGGCTTCCGGCTGACCGGCCAATCGACCAGCGTGGCC
>NZ_JCALDF010000063.1:0-5077 GCF_059812725.1 Mycobacterium sp. NGS41 | reverse complement strand
CGCAGTGGCAGTTTCACGCCCTGCGACCAACACGAGTTGACCCCTTCCCGGGTGACTCGTGGTAGACCACCCTGGTGTGCCATGCCCTCTGCAGCACCCGATGATCGTCGTCCGCACCACCGAATGGGCCGAGCAGGCCCTGGGCGGCGGCGAGATCGCCTGCCCGCGCCCACGATGTGGCGGCACCCTGACGCGGTGGGGATACGGCCGCCGCCGGCGCGTTCGTAGCCTCGGCGCCCAGACCCTGGCGGTGCGCCCGCGGCGGGCACGCTGCGCCCGCTGCGAGCACACCCAGATTCTGCTGCCGGCCAACATGCAGCCACGCCTGGCCGACACCACCGACGCGATCGGCACCGCCCTGGCCGGCAAGGCCGCCGGTCACGGACACCGCCGCATCGCCGACGAACTGCGGCGCTCACCGTCGACCGTGCGCCGCTGGATGCGCCGCGCCACCGGCAACACCCATCTGCAATGGCTGTGGCAGCGCGGCAGCCAGGCCCTCATCCGGCTCGACCACGACGCGTTCAACCAGCTGCCCCGCGCGACCAACCCGCTGCGTGACGCACTGATCGTCTTAGCCGCAGCCGCGCACGCGGCTCGCCAACGGTTGGGCCTGACCGACCCGGTGTGGACCCTGATCGGCCTGCACGCCCACGGCCGGCTTCTGGCCGCACCAACCTGAACCCGCGTATTGCCCGCGCCGATCCGGCCGGGCCGACAATCCCGCACGCACACCCCGGGCCGACACCGTGAACACCACCGCTGGCCCGACACCGTCACCGCGAGCATCACGGCGTCAGCATGAACACCAAACCGCGCCAATCATCCTCACCGAGAACGCCGCGATCATGTTCATCCTGAACGCCGGTCAACACCCGGGATCCAAACCTCGTTTACCTCAGATCAAATGACAAACCACAAGCAGCGGGAGTGTCATCTAATCTGAGGCACCGCAGGTCAGACACCTACGCTTGCCTCAGATAGAACGGCAACGGACACTAGGCGTCAGGCAGGAAGTCGAGCTATGGATGGCCCTCGATGCATCCCGAACGGTCGGATCGTCCGGCCTGGGCGCTAACGCAAAACACGCGTCGGATCGAGCGAGTCAGTGAGCTCTGAGTTTTGATGGCTCCGCGGCTTGGCGCACGCAGGCTTGTCTTGGATACGAGTTCGCCGGCCTAGCAATTGCCGATAAGCGACATTATGTCAAGTTGGATGTCAGTACCCTCGCTCATACAACAAAGTGCGCCCAATCTAGGGGGCCGTGCTTGAAGTGGTTTGACGGTTTGCGTTCTCGAGGATGAACGCGCGGATCGAAGTGGTCAACTCACGCACAACTGCGGAATGTGCCGCAGTGGATGGCCCGGCCTTCGATGATGCCGGTCCCGACTTCGACGGGGTTGAGGCACGACCCGCTCAGCCAACCGGGAAAACAACTTGCGTCAGCTCTTCGGAGATCGCCCACAACCGGCGTTGGGCCGCGACGTCGTGCGATGCCGCGCTCGAGGCCACCACCTTGGCGTAGCCGCGCTGTTCGGGGAAGCCGCCGGGGCCGAAGTACTGCCCGCCCAGCACGCCCCGATCGGTCGCCGCGCGCAACGTCGGCAGCGCCCCCATCTCGGCGCTGTGGAAGAACGGCCTCATCAGGCGCACTAGGGGCGGCGAGCCGCTCACAATCTCGGTCTTGGTGCCTCCGGGATGCGCGGCAGCGGCGATGGTGTTCGTGCCCTGCAGGCGTCGCTGCAGCTCGTAGGTGAACATCAGATTGGCGAGTTTGGACTGGCCGTACGCGTCGAGGGGCCTGTAGCTGCGTTCCCACTGCAGGTCGTCGAAGCGGATGCCGCTGCGGGGGAAGCGATGGCCCGGGCTGCTGACGGTCACGATCCGCGAGCCCGGGACCGCAAGTACCCGGTCCACCAGCAGTCCGGTGAACGCGAAGTGGCCCAAATGATTGGTGCCGAACTGCAATTCGAAGCCGTCCTTAGTCGTCGACTTCGACCTCGTCATGACGCCTGCGGTGTTGATTAGCAGGTCGATGGTTTCGTGCTTGGACTTCAATTCGTCGGCCGCTGCGCGAACGGAGTCCAACGAGGCTAGGTCAAGCTCTTGGATAGCCACGCCGGCACCGGGGTGCGCCCTGGCGATCAGGTCTGCGGCAGCCTTGCCTTTTTGGAGATTGCGGACTGCGAGCACGACATGTGCCCCGTTCGCCGCGATTGCCCTGGCCGTCTCGTAGCCCACTCCGGTGTTGGCGCCGGTGACGACGGCCGTGCGACCTGTCTGGTCGGCTATGTCGGCGATGGTCCACTCGCCCATGGGAACTCCCCTACAACCTTTCAATCAGGGCCGCACCGACACCGGAAATACCAGCCCCGGCGATCAGAACGTCCGGGTGCTCAACGGACGGTGTGGCCATGGCAGGGTTCTCCTCAGAAGCGAACTGACTGCCATCCATCGTGTCGTCGCCCGCACCCCATACCAAGGGCATCACTGCCCAGTACCGGCGGTTACGTGGTGCACTGTGCACCTCCGGTTGTAACGTGGCGATATGTCGTGGCCGCTGCCGTCTGCTCGCGTGCGGGACTTGATTCGTCGGGGCGCCGAGATAGCGCTCAACGCTCCACCCGAGTGGCTCGAGGAGTTGGATCAAGCGACGTTGGCGTCCAACCCTCAGATGGCCGAAGACCCCGAGCTGGCCGCCGCAGCCAGTCGCACCAATCGCGCCAACCGGCTGGTGTGGGCCTCGGCCAATCTCCGCGACCCCGGCGCCCCCGTGCCTGCCAATCTCGGTTCCGAACCGCTTGGCATTGCCCGCGACCTCGTGCGTCGCGGGCTGGACCAGTACGCCCTCGACGGCTACCGGGTCGGGCAGAACGTCGCCTGGCGGCGATGGATGCAGATCGCGTTCACCCTCACCGACAACCCCGCCGAGTTGGCCGAGCTGCTGGACGTCACCGCGCAATCGATCGCGGCATTCATCGACGACACCATGGCCGGCATCAACGCCCAAATGCAGCGCGAACGCGCCGAACTCACTAGTGGCTCGCAAGCCGACCGCCGGGAAGTAGTTGGATTAATCCTCGACGGCGCTCCCATCGGCCAACAGCGCGCCGAGCAGCGACTCGGCTACCGGCTTGGCGGTACGCACACCGCCGCCGTCGTATGGTCCGAACAACCCGATGTCGACGCCCGCCGACTCGACCGTGTCGCCGAAGCGATCGGACACATGGCCAACACCCGGCCGTTGAGCATTCTGGCCAGTACCGCCACCGCTGGGTCTGGGTCAACGCGAACAACTCCTTCACCAACGATGAACTGCGCGAACAGGTCAAAGCCTTTCCAGACGTCCACGTCGCGGTCGGTCCGGCTAGCACCGGAATGGAGGGCTTCCGCCGCAGCCACCTCGACGCGCTCACCACACAACGCATGCTCGCGCGATTGCACTCCACCCAACAGGTGGCTGCGTTCGAAGATGTCGAACTAGTTGCCCTGTTGACCAGGGACCCTGACGCCGCCGACGCGTTCATCCGCCGCACCCTCGGGGGGCTCGCCTCCGCCAGCGCTGAGCTACGAGCCACCGTGGCCACCTTCATCGCCGAACAACACAACGCCTCAGCCGCCGCTGAACGCCTTTACCTGCACCGCAACACCCTCATGCGCAGGATCACGCGCGCCGAACAACTTTTACCAACCCCGCTGCGGGACAACGGCGCTCACATAGCCGTCGCCTTGGAAATTCTGCATTGGCAATACCGTAGCCTCCCTAGCCCCCAACCCCTGCTCGTCAACACCTGAGGACGTACATCCATCAAATTCTTGCGGACGTTGCGTCGTTCCCAATCCACCGATCTCCGTCCCCACGTTCAGTATTCAGAAGAACGCTGCCGCGGCAATGTCGCATCGGTCGCATGCAACACAGGGATTCGCCGACACACTCCGTACGGAAGTGTCATCTTGATCTGGACAGTTCGGCCCGAAATGATCCGAATAATGTTGGCATACACCCAGTTCAGGCATGACAACTAAATGCGGAACGGACATCGCCTATCGCGCAAGGCCGAGGAATGCCATCATCGCTCGCTCGACCTCGACGAGTTGTTCCGCTGTCAGCCGACCGACTCGAGCGTGGAGGTTCGACCTTTTGACGGTTGTGAGCTTGTCGATCATCACGTCACTGTCATGATCAAGTCCAGATAACCGGCCGTCTCCGCCGGCTATCCGGATGCGCATCAACGGCGCATCCAACAGGGCACTAGACATGGGGGCAACAGTTACTGAACTCGTGGCATCAAAGAGGTCATCCTGAACAATCACCGCGGGACTTGGTTTGGTCGCGTAGACGCCCCCCGCTACGGTCCAGATCTCCCCTCTGTTCACTCCTCTTCCCACGGTGCCGAGATGGCCTGAACGAATTCTTGGTCATCGGTACTTTCGTCCGCTCGTGCGACCACCGAAGCCTGACGATGCGCCTCGGCGGCAAAACTCTCAATGCGCACGTCAGGCACCCAGACCTGCAGCGGCCGCAGGCCTCGCTCTCGCATCCGCCGTCGGTACTCCCGAACCCTTTCTCTCACCGCCATACCGCTATGTTACATGTAACGCCTAGTATGAGAGCTTCTCTGCGCCAGCAAACAAGTCGAGGCACCTGATTGCCCTCTTTCGGACCGTAGCCGTGTTCGAGAAGGGCAAACTCATAGAACTGGCCGATTCGTCAATTACGAAGGTAGGCCGCCTTACGCTCGCCCATCCACAGGATTTGAGATTATCTCGTGTGGCGGCGCGATGAGTTTTGCCCTCCGGTGCAGTCTGATCTGCATGGGCAAACTCATCTATGGGTTCAACGTGTCGGTGGACGGGTACATCGCCGATGCACAAGGCAACATCGACTGGACCGATCCGAGCGACGAACTGCACCAGTACTGGAACGACTTCGAGCGGGAGACCGCCCTGTCGTTCTACGGGCGGCGGCTCTACGAACTGATGTCCGCGTACTGGCCGATTGCCGACAAGGCCCCGGACGCCACCCCGCTGATCGTCGGCTTCGCCCGCATCTGGCGCGACATGCCCAAGGTCGTGT
>NZ_JCALDF010000062.1:0-7837 GCF_059812725.1 Mycobacterium sp. NGS41 | reverse complement strand
GGGGTGGCGCGCGCCATGGCCCGATCAACTATGCAGACGCGGAGCCGTACGTCAGCCGATGTGGATTGGTTTATGCCCGCAGTCGGCGCTCGTGTCCGCTGCACCGACGGCTCATCGATGACGCGCGTTTTCGCGGCAGCGCTGCGGGTAACCTCCCTGGGTGCGCGCGGAATCTGTAATTGCTGCAACCGCAGTCGCCGTGGTCATTTCGGCATGCTCGTGTCCCACCGGTTCGGCTGACCCCACGTCCGAGAGTCCACCGTTCCCGATCGGTCAGATGGGCGTACCCGTGCATGCGCAGGCGGCCGACGGCGCGACCGCCGACATCACTGTCAACAGTGCAACGTGGTTACCGCCAGGTTGCACCTCTCATTTTGCGAATCCGACGTATGACTCCGCATGCAACGTGGTGGAACTGACTATCACCGGGACGTCCCATCGGTTCTTCCAGGTCGACCAGCGCTATATATTCGCCGGATACGGTGGCGGCAATCAGCCATGGACCCATCCCGACGACGCGCCCCAGCCGTCTACGCTTGCGGTCGACTACCAGAGGCTCGACAAGATGCCCCCGCTGCAAGCGGGCGGCCTTCACGACGGACAGACCGCACATGGATTCGTCGGCTTCGCTATGCCGACTGGAGGCGACCTGTACATCACGATCAACGATCCGGCGCAACCCGCGCCCTACACCGAAGCGGGCTGGATCGTCCACACCTGACAGGGCCACCGCCAGAGCCGCCCGCGCGGTCATTGCTTTCGGCCGGGCACGGTGCTCGTCGGACATCAGCTGTGCAGCACGTGTCGCGGTGGGCTATTCGGTGTTGTCGACGACTGCCGCGCCAGATGCGTTTGCCTTGACCGACTCGATACCCTTTTCCGCCGCTGCCTTGGATTTGTAGCCTTGGCCGCTGGCGATGATTTCCCCGTTAGCTGCCTTGAGGTGGAACCGGAAATCGCCGCTCTTGCTCTTGAACAGTTCAAATTTGGCAGCCATCGGAATCTCCTTTGATCGAATGGATGACGCTGACGTTAGTCCGAGAAACGGCCCAGGAGTATGCCCTCTTTGTTCCCGTTTGTGGGCGCCGCGCGGCCCATCGCCCCAATTCACTGCGGACCACGGGGCGCGAAGACCACGACCTGGGGCACGAGCAGACGCAGAATCGCACGATTGGCGCACGAATCGTGCGATTCTGCGTCTGCTCGCCGCAACGTCTAGAGGTGAACGGCATATGAATTGTCTGGATGGGGCGGCGCAACGGTAGCGCGTGTCGTTCACCAGCCATGACACTGAGGGGGTGATGACATCCGGTTCCTCCCGCAGTCACCCAAACTTTCTTCGCTCGGTAGTGCGCTGGCTGCAGGCCGGCTACCCCGACGGCGTGCCCGGCCCCGATCGGGTTCCGTTGCTGGCTCTGTTGCGCAGCACGCCGCTTACCTCCGACCAGCTCAAAGAGGTGGTGGGCAACCTCACCGCCAAGGGTTCACCCGCGGCTGCCGACGGCGTGATCGACGGCAACGAGATCGCCGAGTACATCGCCGAGTTGACCCAGCGTGACCCCGGTCCGGAGAACGTGCGGCGGGTGGCCGCCACGCTGGCCGCTGCGGGCTGGCCGCTAGCCGGTATCGACGTCAGCGAGGTCATTCCCGGTGACGAAGACGGCGAGGCAGCCGAAGAGATCGCGTGGCAGGCCCACGCTGCATCACAACTTTGAGATATCGATGACGAAGCGGTAGCGCACGTCGCTGGCCAGCACCCGCTCGTAGGCTTCGTTGATGTAATCCGGTGTGATGGTCTCGATTTCGGGTGTCACGCCGTGCTCGGCGCAGAAATTCAGCATCTCCTGGGTCTCGGCGATCCCGCCGATGTTGGACCCGGACAGGCTGCGCCGCGCCAGTGCCAGCGCAAACGCCGGTACCGGCATCGGGTGCTCGGGGATGCCAAGTTCGACGAGGGTGCCGTCGACGTCGAGCAGGTTCAGGTAGTCACCGAGATCCAGGTTCGCCGAGACGGTGTTCAGGATCAGGTCGAAGCTGCCGCGCAGTTTGCGGAAAGTCTGCGGGTCGGCGGTCGCGTAGTAATTGCTGGCGCCCAAACGCAATCCGTCTTCCATCTTCTTCAGCGACTGCGACAGCACCGTCACCTCGGCGCCCATCGCCGCGCCCAGCTTGACGCCCATGTGACCGAGCCCGCCCAAACCGATGACCGCCAGCCGCGTGTCGGCTCCTGCGTTCCAGTGCCGCAGCGGTGAGAAGAGGGTGATACCCGCACACAGCAATGGGGCCGCGGCGTCCAGCGGCAGCGAGTCGGGGATGCGCACGACGAAGTTCTCGTTGACGACGATCGCCTGGCTGTAGCCACCCTGCGTCGGCGTGCCGTCCTTGTCGACGGAGTTGTACGTGAACGTCGCCCCCGGCTTGCAGTACTGCTCGAGTCCGGCCTTGCAGCTGCTGCACTGTCCGCAGGAGTTCACCATGCAGCCGACGCCGGCATGGTCGCCCACCTTGTACTTGGTCACCTCGGAGCCCACGGCGGTCACCACTCCGGCGATCTCATGTCCCGGAACCACGGGGTAGTTCGGTCGGCCCCATTCGGCTTTGACAGTGTGGATGTCGGAGTGACAGATCCCCGCGAACTTGATCTCGATCGCCACGTCGTGCGGACCGGGGTCGCGGCGGTCGATGGTGGTTATGGTCAGCGGTTCGGTCGGCGAGGTCGCGGCGTACGCGGTAACAGTGCTCATCACAGCCTTCTTGTCTTCGTCTACGGAGTTCCTGAAAAGTTTAGTTAGGGTAAAGTTATTTTTCCAGTCGGGTGACGAACTGGCCCGACGTCCAGCTTATGACGATCGCCGCAACAGCTCCTGCTGGCGATTTACGCCGCGAAGATAGATGGTCAATCCAAGCCGAGTACCGCCCGCAAGGCGGTATCGACGGCATGCATCTCGGCGGTCTCGAGGCGGCCGGCGAACTCGCCGAGGAGGTATTGCGGGTCGATCACGGTGAGCTGTTCGACCATGACACGTGTTTTGATGCCATCGATTTCGATCTCAGGGCGGAACGAGGCCGCGCGCCGTCCGGTGTAAGTAGGCGCGATGACCCACGTTGAGAGCGGCAGGTCGTCGGACTGCACCACCACGGCGTAGCGAGCGCCGCCCTGTTCGTGTCCACTCGCGGCCTTCGGGGCTTTCAGCCGGTATAGATCACCACGCACGGATCGCGTCCATCTCGGCGGCCAACGCCCGGGAGGCGGCCACGTCATCGGGGTCGTCACGCAGCGCTTCAGCCTCTGCCCGCAATCGAGCCCGCCGATGTGCGCGCTCTGCCTCCATAATCGCCGCGCGGGCCGCCTCGGACCGGGACTTGCCCTCGCTGGTTAACGCCGCCAGGGCGCGTTCCACCTCTGGGTCCGTGCGAATTGTAAGCGTGGTCATACGACATATTGTGCGACGATTGTAGTTACGAATATGGCGGGTCAACGGCCGGCGTTTCCGTACGAGGGGCGAGACACCACCGAGCACGCAGAAATCAATCGCCTTAATTGATAGGTGCGTTGACCCAGCGCAGGTCGTCGACAATGCCACGGGCGGCGATCAATCCCTGGCCGGTCTGCCATACCTCGTTGTTGACGACGAAGACCCGGTTGTCGCGATAGGCGGACAGCCTGCGCCACGGGTCGCTGTCGAAGATGCTTGCGGCGTGCTCCGCTACGGCCTGCGACGTGCAGGACACATAGATGATGTCGGCGTCGGCCGCCGACCAATCCGGCGACTTCGCGAGATCGGCGTCGGTGGTGCCGAACTCGATGAAGGCCTTGTCGCTGAACCGCTGGGATGCCGGCCGGTCCACCCCGACTGCGGCCAGCACACTGGCCGGGAAGTTTTTGGCCCCGTACACGCGCATGGTGTTGTCGGTCAGCTCGACTATCGACGCCTGGAAGTGGGCCGCGTCGTGCTTTGTCCCGACCTCGGTCGCCCGCCGCGAAAAACCGCTGATCAGCCCGTCGACGGCGGCGCCACGTGCGGTGGCCGCGCCGACGGCACGCAGGTTGTCCTGCCAGGACGCGCCCGGTGCCCCGGTGAACACCGTCGGGGCGATCGCCGCCAGTTGCGGATACAACTTCGGCGTCAAGGCCTGGGAGCCGAGGATCAGATCGGGGTGAGCGGACTTGACGGCGTTCAGGTCGGGAGAGCTACGGGTGCCCACGCCGGGCAGCCCGTGTACCGAGTTGCCCAGGTAGGACGGCTGACCGGCGGAGCCGTCGGGCAATGCCGCGCCGACCACCCGCGACTGCAGACCCAGCGCACACAGCGCGTCGAGCTGGTCGCCGGAGAGCACCACGATGCGCTGCGGGTCCGACGGCACTTGCACGACGTCGGGTGTGGCGCCCTCGGCGTTGTGGGCGGGACGCGTCGGCGGCCCTGGATCCGGGGCCGCCGCATCGCGCGCGCACGATTCGTCGTACTTGCGATCGTTGCCCAGCAAGCCGGCGCCGGCGATCTGGGTCGTCGGGGTGGGGATAGACCGCGACGGCTTGGGAGGTTGATCGGATCCGCACGCGCTGCACGTCAGAATCGCCACCGCTGCGGCTATCGAGGCTGCGGACACTGTGAGTCGCATCCGGCCGAAACGCACGGTTTCGACGGTAACATCCGCTCGCGCCGGGTCTGTCCGCCGAAACGCGCCGGAGCAATTACGACAGTTTGTAGGACCAAACCTTCCACTGACCTGATCGAAGGCTAAGATTCTGGGCAGTATTGGTTTTTGGGGCCTCATTTGGTTTTTGGACCCCTGTCCTGGACGGATGTTTGGAGGAGCTGTTGACAGCCGAAGCGCCCCCGTTGGGAGAACTCGAAGCCGTCCGTCCCTACCCGGCCCGGACGGGTCCCAAAGGGAACCTGGTCTACAAGCTGATCACCACCACCGATCACAAGCTGATCGGCATCATGTACTGCGTCACCTGCTTCATCTTCTTCTTCATCGGCGGGTTGTTGGCGCTGTTGATGCGCACAGAGTTGGCCGTGCCGGGCCTGCAGTTCCTGTCGAATGAGCAGTTCAATCAGCTGTTCACCATGCACGGCACGATCATGCTGCTGTTCTATGCCACCCCGATCGTGTTCGGCTTCGCAAATCTCGTGTTGCCGCTGCAGATCGGCGCTCCTGACGTGGCCTTCCCGCGACTGAATGCCTTCTCATTCTGGTTGTTTGCGTTCGGCGCCATCATCGGGATGGCCGGCTTCATCACGCCCGGCGGGGCGGCCGACTTCGGCTGGACCGCCTACACCCCGCTAACCGACGCCATCCACTCCCCCGGGGCCGGCGGCGACCTGTGGATCATGGGCCTGATCGTCGCCGGTCTGGGCACCATCCTGGGCGGGGTCAACATGATCACAACGGTGGTCTGCATGCGCGCCCCCGGCATGACCATGTTCCGGATGCCGATCTTCACCTGGAACATCATGGTGACGTCGATCCTGGTACTGATCGCGTTCCCGCTACTGACCGCCGCGCTGTTCGGGCTGGCCGCCGACCGCCACCTTGGGGCCCACGTCTACGACCCCGCCAACGGCGGAGTGCTGTTGTGGCAGCACCTGTTCTGGTTCTTCGGGCATCCCGAGGTCTACATCGTCGCCCTGCCGTTTTTCGGCATAGTCACCGAGATCATCCCGGTGTTTGCCCGCAAACCGATCTTCGGCTACACCACGCTGGTATACGCGACGCTGTCGATCGCCGCGCTGTCGGTGGCGGTTTGGGCGCACCACATGTTCGCGACCGGAGCTGTGCTGCTGCCCTTCTTTTCGTTCATGACGTATTTGATCGCCGTGCCCACTGGGATCAAGTTCTTCAACTGGATCGGCACCATGTGGAAGGGCCAGTTGACATTTGAGACGCCTATGCTGTTTTCGGTCGGGTTCCTGGTGACCTTCCTGCTAGGTGGCCTGACCGGTGTGATACTGGCCAGCCCACCGCTGGACTTCCACGTCACCGACAGCTATTTCGTAGTCGCCCACTTCCACTACGTGTTGTTCGGAACGATCGTGTTCGCGACGTTTGCCGGCACCTACTTCTGGTTCCCCAAGATGACCGGCCGACTGCTCGACGAACGGCTGGGCAAGCTGCACTTCTGGTTGACGTTCATCGGTTTCCACACCACGTTCCTGGTGCAGCACTGGCTCGGCGACCTGGGCATGCCGCGCCGCTACGCCGACTACCTGAAGAGCGATGGCTTCATGCCGTACAACGTCGTTTCCACCATCGGAGCGTTCATTCTGGGCGCGTCGATGCTGCCGTTCGTGTGGAACGTCTTCAAGAGCTGGCGCTACGGCGAGGTGGTGACCGTCGACGACCCGTGGGGCTACGGCAATTCGCTGGAATGGGCGACTAGTTGCCCGCCGCCGCGGCACAACTTCACTGAGCTGCCCCGCATCCGCTCCGAGCGGCCGGCGTTCGAGCTGCACTACCCGCACATGGTGGAACGACTCCGCGCCGAGGCGCACATCGGGCGCCACGCCACGGCCGGTGAGTCGCCAAAGGGGTTCGGCCCACGGACCGAACCGGACCGCTCCACGAGTAAGCAGTAGCGGCTGCCGCGAGTGAACTCGCCACCCAAGGTGTCGGTGCTGATCACCGTCACCGGCGCGGATCAGCCAGGTGTCACGTCCGCGCTTTTCGAGGTGCTCTCGCAACATAAGCTCGAACTGCTCAACGTCGAACAGGTGGTGATCCGGGGGCGTCTGACCCTAGGTGTGCTGGTATCGGTGGCCGCGGACGTCGCCGAGGACACCGCGCTGCGGCGCGATGTCGAGGCCGCGATTCACCAAGTGGGCCTCGACGTGACGATCGAGCGCAGCGACGACCTGCCGATCATCCGGGAGCCCTCCACCCACATCATCATGGTGCTGGGCCGGCCCATCACCGCCGAGGCGTTCGCCGCTGTGGCCAGGGAGGCGGCCGCTCTCGGCGTCAACATCGACCTCATCCGCGGCGTATCCGACTATCCGGTCACCGGGCTGGAGTTGCGCGTCTCGGTGCCGCCGGGGATTGGTGGCGAGCTGCAGTCCGCCCTGACCAGAGTTGCCACCGAGGAACAGGTCGACGTCGCGGTCGAGGGTTACGGGCTGGCCCGGCGGGCCAAACGACTCATCGTGTTCGACGTCGATTCGACGCTGGTCCAGGGCGAGGTCATCGAGATGCTGGCCGCCCGGATGGGCGCCCAGGGCCAGGTCGCGGCGATCACCGAAGCGGCGATGCGGGGCGAGCTGGACTTCGCCGAGTCGCTGGTGCAACGAGTGGCCACCCTCGCGGGCATGCCGGCGAGCGTGCTGGACGAGGTCGCCGAGCAGCTGGAGCTGATGCCCGGCGCGCGCACCACGATACGCACGTTGCGGCGCTTGGGTTTTCACTGCGGTGTGGTGTCCGGGGGCTTCCGGCGGGTCATCGATCCGCTGGCCCACGAGCTGATGCTGGACTTTGTGGCGGCCAACGAGCTGGAGATCGTCGACGGCGTGCTCACCGGCCGGGTGGTCGGGCCGATCATCGACCGGGCCGGCAAGGCCAAAGCGCTGCGCGATTTCGCTGAGCAGGCCGGGGTGTCGATGGAGCAGACGGTCGCGGTCGGCGACGGCGCCAACGACATCGACATGCTGGCCGCGGCGGGGCTGGGAGTGGCTTTCAACGCCAAGCCGGCGTTGCGTGCGGTGGCCGACGCCTCACTGAGCCATCCGTACCTGGACACGGTGCTGTTTCTGCTGGGTGTGACCCGCGGCGAGATCGAGGCCGCGGACGCGGTCGACGGCGTGGTCCGCCGCGTCGAGATCCCACCGGAGTAGGGCGCGCG
>NZ_JCALDF010000061.1:0-7969 GCF_059812725.1 Mycobacterium sp. NGS41 | reverse complement strand
CGCCGCCGCCGAAGCCCGTCGCAAGCCAGGAAAAGCCTGACGGAAACAGAAGATGCACTATCTACTCACCCACCTCAACGACGCCTGGACGCTGACCGTGGTCCACCTCCGGCTGGCGTTGGTGCCGGTGCTCATCGGTCTTGCCATCGCGGTGCCGCTGGGCGTGCTGGTCCAGCGTGCGCCGATTCCCCGACGGCTGACGACGGCAACCGCAAGCGTCGTGTTCACCATCCCGTCGCTGGCGCTATTCGTGGTCTTGCCGATGATCATCGGAACCCGCATCCTCGACGAGGCCAACGTCATGGTCGCGCTGACTGCCTACACCACCGCGCTGCTGGTGCGATCGGTGCTCGAGGCCTTGGACGCGGTGCCGGCGCACGTCCGTGACGCCGCCACCGCGGTCGGCTACCCGACGATCACCCGGATATTGAAAGTCGAACTGCCGCTGTCGATTCCGGTACTGGTCGCCGGGTTACGGGTGGTCGTGGTGACCAATATCGCGATGGTCTCGGTGGGTTCGGTGATCGGTATCGGCGGCCTGGGCAGCTGGTTCACCGAGGGGTATCAGGCCAACAAGAGCGATCAGATCGTTGCCGGCATCATCGCGTTGTTCGCGCTGGCGATCGTCATCGACGTGCTGATCGACCTGAGCGGCCGGCTGGCTACCCCGTGGGCACGCGCCGCCCGAACCGCACGCCGTCGTTCCGCGGTGGCCCCGATCGTGGGCGGCGCGCGATGAACTTCGTAGAACGGGCGCTGTCGTACATGTTGACCGCCGACAACTGGACCGGACCGGTCGGGCTGGCGGCACGCATCGCCGAGCATGTGGAGTACACCGCGCTGGCGGTGGCGGCGTCGGCGCTGATCGCCGTCCCGATCGGGCTGGTCATCGGGCACACCGGCCGCGGCACAGTGCTGGTGGTCGGAGCCGTCAACGGATTGCGCGCGCTTCCGACGCTGGGCGTGCTGCTGCTCGGAGTGCTGTTGTTCGGGCTGGGCCTGGGGCCGCCGCTGGTTGCCTTGATGCTGTTGGGTATTCCGTCCTTACTGGCCGGCACCTACGCGGGCATCGCTAACGTCGACCCGACGGTTGTCGATGCCGCGCGGGCCATGGGCATGACGGAGGCCCAGGTGCTGCTGCGCGTCGAGGTGCCCAATGCTCTACCGCTGATCCTGGGCGGGCTGCGCGGCGCGACGCTGCAGGTGGTCGCGACAGCGACGGTGGCCGCCTATGCCAGCCTCGGCGGGCTGGGCGGCTATTTGATCGACGGCATCAAGGTGCGTCAATTTCATCTCGCCCTGGTGGGTGCGCTGATGGTGGCGGCGCTGGCGCTGATCCTCGACGGACTGCTGGCGCTGGCGGTGTGGGCGTCGGTGCCGGGCACCGGCCGGTTACGCAAACCCGTCGGCCGTCGATTCCGCATACCCCCGGCTGCAGTTCCGGGCAGCCCTGCCGTCGCCGGCGAACACGCTTTAGGGTAGACGGGTGAGCGCAGCCCCCTCTGATCCGACGTCGCGCGTCTGGCCGGCGATGTTGACCTGGCGTGCACAAGACGTCTCGCGCATGGAATCGGTGCGAGTTCAATTGTCTGGCAAGCGAATCAGGGCCAACGGCCGCATTGTCGCGGCGGCCACCGCGAGCAATCCGGCGTTCGGCGCCTTCTATGAAGTCCAGACCGACGAGAGCGGCGCCACCAAGAGGTTCGGGCTCACCGTCACCCTGGCCGAACGGGAACGTCAACTGGCCATTGCCCGCGACGAGGAAAACATGTGGTTGGTGACCGACCACCAGGGGGAGCGCCGTGCCGGATACAACGGCGCGCTCGACGTCGACGTCGTGTTCAGTCCGTTCTTCAACGCGCTGCCGATCCGCCGCCTGGGTCTACACGAACACGCGGACACGATCGTGTTGCCGGTGGTCTATGTGAACGTGCCCGACATGTCCGTCAGCGCGGCCACCGTGAGCTACACCAGCGAGGGACGGCTCGACGGGATAAAGCTGCGTTCGCCGGTTGCCGACACCACCGTGCGCGTCGACGCCGACGGGTTCATCGAGGACTATCCAGGCTTGGCAGAGCGGATCTGATCACCCCGCCGGCCCGGCCGGCTGCGGCCAGTTCCTCGCGCCAGTTCTCCGCGCCGATGACGGTGGTGATGATGTCGAAGCGCGGGAAGCTGTCGTAGCGCGTTCGTGCCGCGTGGCCCGCTTCGATCAGCTCCTGAACCGAGTTGTGGGCCGCCAGCGAGTCGCGCGCGCGACTCAGCAGGTCGATGACCCGGTCGGCCGACGGCACCAGCTGGGCGGAGTTGCCCTCACACATCGCCCGCACCAGGTCCGGCGCGGTGCCCGCCACCCGGGTGGCGTCGCGGAAAGATCCTGCGGCCAGCGCGTGGGCCAGCGGAACTTCTCCCGCGATGACGGCCAGCGCCTCGGCGAGTAAGTGCGGCAGATGCGAGATCGCAGCCGCTGCGGCGTCGTGCTCGTCGGACTTGGCCGGGACCACGACCGCCAGACAGTCGAGGGCCAATGTCATGACCATCGACCACACCGCTGGGTCGACGTGGTCGTCCACGCTGACCACCCAAGGGGCCCGGGCGAACAGGCCTGCATAGCCGGCCGCCCAACCCGAGTGCGCGGTGCCCGTCATCGGGTGACCGCCGACGAACCGCGCCTGCAGCCCGGCCGCGGCGACCTCGTCGAGCACCGCGCTCTTGACACTGGTGACGTCGGTCAGCGGGCAGTTGGCGGCCGATTCGCGGATGTGGCTGAGCATGCTCGGCAACGCCGGCATCGGAACAGCCAGCACGATCAACGCCTCGGTGTCCGCGGCGCGACCAAGCGCTTCGCTGAGCTCGGTGGTGGCGTCGAAGCCTTCGGAGCGGGCTCCGTGCGCGCCCTCGACGGACCGGTTGTAGCCGAAGACCTCGCGGCCGGCAGCGGCCGCCGCACGCATTATCGAACCGCCAATCAGCCCCAGCCCGAGAACACACACCGGCGTCTGCACCACAGTCCAAGGTTGGCACAGCTCGACCGCGGCTGGGCTCTCAGGTGTGCCCGCTGATCTGGTCAGGGACCTGGTCAGCGACTAGCGTAGGCGCCCATGGGAGCACAACGGGCCCCGGCACAAGGCCCGTCGTCAGACACGCCGGACGGCTTCGGCGTCGCGGTCGTGCGCGAAGAGGGCCAATGGCGTTGTTCGGCGATGGCGTCCAAGTCGTTGACGAGCCTTGGGGCCGCCGAAACGGAGCTGCGTGAACTGCGCAGCGCGGGCGCCGTTTTTGGGCTGCTCGACGTCGACGACGAATTCTTCGTCATTGTGCGCCCGGCGCCTTCCGGGACGCGGTTGCTGCTCTCCGACGCCACGGCGGCACTGGACTACGACATCGCGGCCGAAGTTCTGGACAATCTGGACGCCGACATCGACCCTGAGGATCTCGAGGACGCCGAGCCCTTCGAGGAGGGCGACCTCGGTTTGCTGTCCGACATCGGGCTGCCCGAGGCTGTGCTGGGGGTCATCCTCGACGAGACCGACCTGTACGCCGACGAGCAACTCGGCCGCATCGCGCGCGAGATGGGCTTCGCCGACGAGCTGTCGGCGGTGATCGACCGCCTCGGTCGGTGACTGTCCGCCTCGGCCGGTGAGTGACGAAGACCTGATCCGCGCCGCACTGGCGGTAGCCGCGACGGCAGGCCCGCGCGACGTGCCGATCGGTGCGGTGATCGTCGGCGCCGACGGAACCGAACTCGCACGGGCGGTGAATGCCCGTGAGGCACTTGGGGATCCGACCGCGCACGCGGAGATCCTCGCGCTACGGGCCGCGGCCGGCGTGCTGGGCGACGGGTGGCGGCTACAGGGGACCACGCTGGCGGTAACTGTCGAACCGTGCACGATGTGCGCGGGTGCGCTGGTGCTGGCCCGCGTCGAGCGGCTGGTGTTCGGCGCCTGGGAGCCTAAGACCGGAGCGGTCGGATCGCTGTGGGATGTGGTCCGTGACCGGCGGCTCAACCATCGCCCGGCCGTGCGCGGCGGTGTGCTGGCCAACGAGTGTGCCGCACCGCTGGAGGCCTTCTTCGCTCGCCAGCGATTGGGGTGACCGGCCCTTGATTCGGTAAGCTGCTCGGCGGTGGCGTGTCCGAGCGGCCTAAGGAGCACGCCTCGAAAGCGTGTGACGGCTAACACCGTCCGAGGGTTCAAATCCCTCCGCCACCGCCAATTTTTTGCCGTTGACGCTGCGTCTACGGCGCAACAGTGCGAGTGGGCGGTGCCCTCGGCGCAAAGTCAACGCCCGATGGCGCCCTCGGTCTGGCCGACGGCGTGGTCCACTTCGATGGCCAACAGGAAATCCGCACACCGTTCGCCGATCATGATCGAGGGAGCATTGGTGTTGGCGCGCGGGATTTCGGGCAGCGCGGAGGCGTCGGCGACGCGAAGGTTGTCCACACCGCGAACCCGCAGCTTCTCGTCAAGGGGACTATCAGTATCACTGCCCATCGCGACGCTGCACGCCGGATGGCTGGTGGTTTGCGCGGTGTTCCTGATGCAGGCCTCGACGTCCTCGCCCCAGCCCGGAAGGAGCTCACGTTCAACGGTTGACGCGATCGGCTCAGTGGCGATGATCTCGCGTGTGCGCTGGACTGCGCGGACAAGTGCGTCGACGTCATCGCGCTCGCTGAGCAGGTTCATCCGGATCGCCGGTGGTACAGCAGGATCCGATGAACGAATCAAGACACTTCCGCGGCTCTTGGGTGTCCAATACGAATGCCCGACCGACAGGGCGGGGGCAAACTTTCCCCCACGGGGTTCGGCTCGGGCGTCGGCAGGGGTGAAGATCAGCTGAACGTCGCACCCTGGGGCTTCGACCGTCGACCGTATGTGGACAAGCGCCTCTCCGCCGTTGCTGGCAAGTTTGCCGCTGCGGCATAATACCCACTGCAGCAACCACTTTGGATTCGCAACGTCCGCAAGACCGACATAACCGGGTGCGAGGGACCATACGGCCCAGGTCAATGGATGGTCAGTCAACCCTGAGCCGATACGGGGGCTGTCGACGATAGGCGCAATCCCAACGCGACGGAGGTGATTCGCCGGACCGACACCCGACAGCTGCAGTAGCTGTGGCGTGCCGAAGGCGCCGGCGCTCAGGACGACCTCGTGGTTGGCAAAAGCCTGGTGCACCCGTCCGCGACGGCGGTATTCGATACCGACGGCACGACCGTTGCGGATGATCACGCGAGCAACCAAGGCCTTGGTGACGACGGTCAGATTGTTCTGGTGCCGGAGGTAGCCTCGCGCCGCGCTCCAGCGTTGACCCCGGTAAATGTTGACCGGCGTGATCGCCGCTCCGTCGAGTTCGGGTCCGCTGACGTCGTCGTTGGAGGTGATGCCCGCTGCCCGCGCTGAGGCGACGAAGCGATGAGACAACTCGTCGGGGTAGGGCGAGCGGGTGATGTGCATCGGGCCGTGCTCGATCCGGGCGAACACGGGCGCCACGGCATTCCAGCCCCAGCCGGGCAGTTGCCAGCCGTCGTAATCGAGATTGCTGCCCTTGACCCAAAACATGGCGTTCATCGCGCTGCAACCGCCGAGGACACGGCCGCGCGGTTGCCTGATCCGCCGATCGGCGCAGCCCGGCTCCGGTTCGGTCTCGTATGCCCAGTCCAACGATGTCCCGTACTGCATGGATGCGAGCAGCGGCGCCCGAATCGTGAACCTCCGATCGGACCCGCCCGCTTCGATCAGCAGCACACGTGCCGACGATTCACTCGCCAATCGCCCGGCTACCGCACAACCCGCTGACCCGGCACCCACCACGATGAAGTCATAACCCGTCGTTGTTTTTGTCACGGAGCCAACTGTGCGGAGGCGCCGACGAGTGGCCATCGGTCAATACGCCTAAATCTCAGGTCGCTGGATGCGTATGTACGCATGCCCGTGCCGCAACAATTGGCGATTTCGCTGATGTTTCGGCAATAGAGGTCACCGCATGCTGGCTAGCATGAGCGAAACTAGCTGGAAGAACCCGGACATTGGCCCCGACATGAGCGAGCTTCCGACTGGAACGGTCACGTTGCTGCTGGCCGACGTCGAAGGTTCGACGCGCCTGTGGGAGACCCAGCCCGACGGGATGAAGTCTGCGATCGAGCGCCTCGACCAGACACTGGCCGAAGCGGTCGTGGCTCATGGCGGGGTGCGGCCTGTCGAGCAGGGCGAGGGCGACAGCTTCGTCATTGCGTTCGCCCGGGCCGCCGACGCGGTGGCCTGCGCTTTGGAGTTGCAGCGTGCACCGTTGGCGCCAATCAAGTTGCGAATCGGCGTGCACACCGGCGACGTCCACCTGCGCGACGAAGGCAACTACGTCGGCCCGACAATCAACCGCACCGCGCGGTTGCGCGACCTTGCGCATGGTGGTCAGACCGTGCTCTCGGGTGCGACGGAGTTATTGGTCGTCGACCAACTCTTGCCAGCCGTCACGCTTGCCGACCTAGGCTCCCATCCGCTACGAGACTTCTCGCGGTCTGAGCGAGTGTTTCAGCTGTGCCATCCAGATCTGTGCAACGAGTTTCCACCCCTTCGGATCGCGAATGCCCCTACCGCGCACAACCTTCCGACCCAGCTGACCAGTTTCGTCGGGCGTGGCGCGCAGATGGCCAAGGTGAGCGAGCTGCTCGACACCGACCGGCTCGTGACGTTGACGGGGGCGGGCGGCGCGGGTAAGACCCGATTGGCCGTGGAAGTCGCAGCCCAGCTGACAAGTCGTACTCCCGACGGGGTCTGGTATGTCGACCTGGCTCCAATCACCCATGCCGACGTCCTACCCGTCGCGGTCGCACGCGCGTTGGGCCTGCCCGATCAGCCGGGCCGCTCAACTGGCGACACGCTCATCCGGTTCATCTCCGATCGGCGACTGCTGATTGTGCTCGACAATTGTGAGCATCTTCTGGACGCGAGTGCATCGCTTGCAGCCGAAATCCTCACGGCATGCCCCGAATTGAGGCTACTGACTACCAGTCGTGAACCACTCGGGATACCCGGTGAGGTGACGTTCGTGGTGCCGTCGCTGTCGCTGACCGACGAGGCGATCGAGCTGTTCACCGACCGTGCCCGTCGCACGCAGCCCGAGTTCGCAGTCGGTGACGACAATGCGGCAATGGTGACGGAGATCTGTCGACGACTCGACGGCATGCCGCTGGCCATTGAGCTCGCCGCGGCCCGGGTGCGGGCGCTGACGCTCGACGAAATCCTTGCCGGACTACACGACCGCTTCCGACTTTTGGCCGGTGGCGCCCGCCGGGCAGTGCGCCGTCAGCAGACCTTGCACGCTTCGGTGGATTGGTCGCATGCGCTGTTGACCGAGACCGAGCGTGTGTTGTTTCGCCGGCTGGCGGTGTTTCTGGGTGGCTTCGACGTGGATGCTGCGCTTGCTATCGCGGGTGACGAAGGCAGTGCGCGCTATCAGGTTCTCGACCAACTCACGCTTCTGGTGGACAAATCGCTTCTGGTCGCCGAAAACAGCGGGGGCCGAACGCGATACCGGTTGCTGGAGACCGTGCGCCAGTACGCGCTGGAGAAGCTCGGCGAGTCGGGTGAAGCCGACACAGTAAACGGCCGGCATCGCGACTATTACACGGCGATGGCGGCCGAGCTTGACTCGCCGACCGACAGTGGCCATGCGCGGCGTCTAGAACAGGCGGAAGTTGAGATCGACAACCTGCGAAGCGCGTTTGCCTGGAGTCTGGAGAACTCCGAACCCGTGCCCGCGTTGCGGATTGCCGCGTCGCTGCAGCCACTGTGGTTTTCTCGGTGGCACTACCGGGAGGGGCTAGCTTGGCTCGATGCGGCCCTGGCCGCCGCCACCGGAAATGATGCCGAGCTGGAGCCCGCACGCGTGCAGGCGCTCGCCGACAAGGCGCTACTGCTTGCGCACGCCGGTTCTACTGAGGATGCGGCGGTCGCCGCCGAGGCGCTCG
>NZ_JCALDF010000060.1:0-9757 GCF_059812725.1 Mycobacterium sp. NGS41 | reverse complement strand
AGCTCTAAGGTGCCGCAACCCAATACGGGCGCGAATCAGTTCGAGCCCCGCCCGCTCAACTGAGCACATATATTGCCTCGGCTGATACTTGACGTTTTCGGTTTCGGCTGATGCCTGACAGTGTGTCGGGTGCTTCTTACAGCTGTTTCGGTTGATCATCGACACTGCCAGCAGAAGTGGAGGCGGCGCTGTTGGAGTTGCGTCGTTTTGACCTTCTCCACCACACCTTTGCGGTTTCCGCGCCGGGCCGGGCAGATCGCCACCGACGCCCCGTAATGCTTGGCCACCCCAGCGAACGACGCGGTCACCCGCCCGGAGCCTGGATCCCAGACCGTGGCCATCCGATCGAAGCGCCACACCCGCGTGACACCGCCCAACCCGCGGGTCACCCCATCCAGGCCGGCAACCAGATGCGACTGATGCTCCGACGGCGCCAGGGCAGCTCGCCACTCACCGGAATGGGCCAACGAACCAGCCAACAGGTGCGCGGTCTTGCCCCGCCCCCAGAGCTCCGGCGGATCAGGCAATTCCAGCCAGTCCCATTGGGTTTGATCACCGGGTTCATGCGGGATGACCGCATTCGGGCGGTCCACTGCGCTCCGGCAGGCCTGGCACACCGGACGCAGATTGCGGGCACGGATATAGCGGGTCAGGCTCTGATACGACAGCCCAAACTCCAACCTCTCCAACTCATCGAGCAGGGTGCGGGCCCACAGGTGCGGGTCCTCAGTCAGCCGGGCACTGACGTAGCCAACGAACGGATCGAACGGATCCGGACCAGGCCGGGCCCGGACTCCGGGTTTGCCGCCACCATTGAGTTATCTGCGGACCGTCTTGCGGTCAAAGCCGGTGTGGCGGGCGATCGCCGAGATCGTCCAAACCACGCTTGCGTAGAGCAGTACTTCCACATCGTCCTCCCATGTGAGCATGAGAAAGCGGGCCTCCTTCGATGGAGCAACTGGAGTCAGGCACCAGCAGCTTCGAAGGAGGCCCGCCCTTCTCGGCGGAGCCACACAGGTGGGAAATTTCGATGAGCGTCAATGGGGAATTTCAGCGAGCGCGGTCAGAAACCCGCGACCAACGGATTATGAGTCCGTTTGGACAGCGTCCCTACCCGCGGAAACGGCGTTGCCGCGCCGTGGAACTCACGGTGGGCGTGCCGGGTCCTGTGCTGTCCATGCCAGTAGGACCAGCGGAAGCGCCGGCAGGATGCACAGCGAGATACCGATCAGCCCGCCGAGAAACCCGATCAAGGCGATGGTCTGTCCGGGGGGTTCGACGGATGCCGGACGATGAGCATGTTTACACGTTTACCCTATTGGCGACCAAGAGGGACGCAGCACAAATCACGCAATGTGCGCTATGCAAATCACACAACGTGCGTTACGCTCAGCCGGTGGCGCAACTCACATTCCAGCGCGCCCGCACTCAGGAAAAGAAGCGCCAGCGTGCGGATGCCCTCGTAGAAGCCGCGCGTTCACTGGCGCTCGAGACCGGGGTCGCTTCGGTCACGTTGACCGCCGTCGCCAGGCGGGCCGGGATTCACTACTCCGCCATCCGCCGGTACTTCACTTCGCATAAGGAAGTGCTGTTGCACCTGTCCGCGGAGGGATGGGTGCGCTGGTCGACCATAGTGTCGGACAGGCTAGCGGGGCCTGGCCCCAAGTCGCCGTCGCTAATCGCAGAGACCCTGGCCAATGCCCTGGCCGATGACCCGCTGTTTTGCGACCTGCTAGCCAACCTGCACCTGCACCTTGAACATGAGGTGGACGCCGAGCGGGTGATCGAGGTCAAGCGGATCAGAACCGTCGCCACGCTCTCGCTCGCCGACTCGATCGAGTCCGCACTGCCGGCGCTTGGGCGTTCGGGATCGCTGGACATCTTGCTGGCCGCGTACTCGCTGGCGGCCACACTGTGGCAGGTCGCCAACCCGCCGGAGCGCCTCAACGACGCCTATGCCGACGCGCGGGAAGTCGTCCCCCCCGAGTGGAACCTGGATTTTGCATCCGCCCTCACTCGCTTGCTGACCGCCACGTGCGTCGGGCTCATCGAGGAATTGCAATGAACGCGGAGGAGGGCGGGGGCCGTGGCTTGGCGAACTGCAATCGATGACTACTGGAAGGACGATGAAGACAGGAAGGACTTGGAGCGCGCGTGACGACTATTGAGCCGAGGACGGAGCCGCTGATGACGCAGGGCTCCGCGGGCAGGGAGGGCAATCAGGTCGCTCCGCAGCGCGCCAACAAAAAGGGGCTCTTGGGGCGTTTCTGGTTAGTGCTCACGATTGCGGCTGTCGTCGCGCTGTCGGGATTCGTCGTATACCGATTGCATGGCGTCTTCGGCGTTCACAGCGGTTCGTTCGGCGGTGGCACCTCGGGCGAGGTCATCGACGAGTTCAACGCCAAGACGATCACGCTTGAGGTCTGGGGCTCACCGGGCAGCACGGCAACCATCAACTACCTCGACGAAAACTCCCACCCACAGCAGGCACTGAACGTCCCTTTACCCTGGAGCATAGTTTTGAGTTCAACAAAGCCCGGTATCCCGGCAAACCTGGTGGCGCAAGGCGATGGCAGTTGGATTGCCTGCCGATTCGTCGTGAATAACCACGACGGACAAGGGGACGTCATCAAGGCTCCGAATCGCTCACATTCCAACGAAACCGTGAACCCCTTCGTCTACTGCCTGGACAAGTCCGCATGAGCGAGCCAGGCGAGGCCCCGCCGCGCGTCGATCAGCCGCTGATCCCCCCGTTCCTGCCGCGGATGATCCATCGGCTTGCCCTGCCGATCGTCCTTGTGTGGTTGGGCATCGTGTTCGTTACCAACACCGTGGCCCCGCAGCTGGAGGTCGTCTCCAAGCATCAAGCGGTGTCGCAGAGTCCGACGGATTCGCCATCGTTCCAATCGATGATGCGGGTCGGATCAACGTTCAAAGAATTCAACTCCGATGCCTCGGCCATGATCGTGCTGGAGGGCAACCGGCCGCTAGGGGCCGAAGCGCACCGCTACTACGACGAGATCGTCAAGCGGGTCGAGCAAGACACCAAGCACGTTCAGCACGTCCAGGATTTCTGGAGTGATCCGCTGACCGCCGCGGGCTCTCAGAGCCACGACCAAAAGGCGGCGTACGTCCAGGTTTATCTTTCCGGCAAAATGGGCGGCAGCCTGGCCGCCGAGTCGACCGAAGCCGTTCGGAAGATTGTGGACTCGGTGCCCGCGCCACCTGGGATCAAAGCCTACGTCACCGGGGCGGGTCCGCTGATCGCCGATCAGTCGCACGCGGGTGAAAAAGGTATCGCAATAGTCACCATGGTGACGATCCTGGTGATCATCGTGATGCTGCTGTTCGTCTACCGGTCGTTAAGCACCGTGGTGATCATGCTGACCATGGTCTTCATCGAGTTGGCTGCGGCACGGGGCGTCGTCGCGACGCTGGGAAATTACGGAATCATGGGGCTGTCCACCTTCGCCAACAATATGCTGGTGTTGTTGGCGATCGCTGCCAGCACCGACTACGCGATCTTTATCGTAGGCCGCTACCACGAGGCACGCGGGTTGGGCGAGACGCGTGAAGAAGCGTTCTACACCATGTTTCACGGCACTGCGCATGTGGTGCTGGGTTCGGGCCTGACCATCGCCGGCGCGATGTACTGCTTGAGCTTGTGCCGGTTGCCGTACTTCCAAACCATGGGCGTGCCCTGCGCCGTCGGAATGCTGGTCGCGGTCTTCGGTGCGTTGACTTTGGGCCCGGCGGTGCTCACCGTTGCCACTTTCTTCAAGCTGATGGACCCGAAGCGAAAGCTGCAGACCCGGGGCTGGCGCCGAATTGGCACCGCGGTCGTGCGGTGGCCCGCCCCTATCCTGGCGGTCACGATTGGGATCGCCCTCGTCGGTCTGCTAGCTCTGCCCGGCTACAAGACGGACTACGACACCCGCCACTTTCTCCCGCCGGATACTCCGGCCAACGTCGGCTATGCGGCAGCCGACCGGCACTTCAACCAGGCCCGGTTGAATCCCGAGCTGTTGATGATCGAGACCGATCATGACTTGCGTAACCCAGCTGACTTCCTGGTCCTGGAAAAGGTCGCCAAGGCGGTCTTCCACATCCCCGGTATCGGTCGGGTGCAGACCATCACCCGGCCGTTGGGCACACCGCTCGACCACAGCACCCTCGGTTTTCAGATGAGTGCACAAGCCGCAGGGCGGATCCAGACCCAGCACTATCAGGATGAGCAGGCGGCAAACCTGCTCAAGCAGGCGGACGAGCTGCGCAAGACGATGGCGACGCTGCGTGAGCAGATGCGGGTCACCCAGGATCTCAGCAACACGACGCACGAAACCACGAAGCTCACCAAGGAAACCGTGCAGATCACCGAGGCGTTGCGCGACGACATCGCGACCTTCGACGATTTCTTTCGGCCGATCCGCAGCTACTTCTACTGGGAGAGGCACTGTTACGACATTCCGGTGTGCTGGGCACTTCGGTCGATCTTCAACGCGCTCGACGGCATCGACCAAGTGGCCGAGAACATCGTGAACCTCAGCGCGAACCTCGATAGGCTGGATCAGATCCAGCCCAAGCTGGTGGCGCTGATACCGCCGCAGATCGAGAGCCAGCAGCGCAATCTCGACACCATCATGTCGAACTACGCGATCACGATGGGTCTCAACGACCAGGCGAAAGCGCAGGCCGACAACGCCACCGCCCAGGGCGATGCCTTCGACAGAGCGAAGAACGACGACACGTTCTACCTTCCGCCGGAGGCGTTCAAGAGCCCGGATTTCGCGCGAGGTCTCAAACAGTTCATATCGCCGGACGGGCGCGCCGTCCGGCTGATCATCTCCCATGAAGGCGACCCGGCGACTCCTGAAGGCATCAAGCACATCGACCCGATCAAGCAGGCCGTGCACGAGGCGATCAAGGGCACCCCCTGGGAGGGCGCCAAGGTCTACCTCGGCGGCACCGCCGCGACGTACAAAGACATGCACGACGGCTCCAACATCGACCTGCTGATCGCCGGAATCGCGGCAGCCACACTGATTTTCATCATCATGCTGGTGATCACCCGAAGCGTCGTGGCGGCCTTCGTGATCGTCGGTACGGTGTTGCTGTCGCTGGGCGCCTCATTCGGACTCTCCGTGCTCCTATGGCAGTACATCCTGGGCGTGAAGTTGCACTGGATGGTGCTGGCGATGGCGGTCATCCTGCTGCTGGCGGTCGGCTCGGACTACAACCTGCTGCTGATATCGCGGTTCAAAGAGGAAATCCACGCCGGGCTCAAGACAGGGACGATCCGCGCGATGGCCGGTTCGGGCTCGGTGGTTACCTCCGCCGGTCTGGTGTTCGCCGCCACCATGGCCACGTTCATGTTCAGTCCGCTGGTGGTGATGGCTCAGGTAGGTACGACGATCGCGCTGGGTCTGTTGTTCGACACCTTGATCGTGCGGTCGTTCATGACACCGTCGCTGGCTACCTTGCTCGGGCGTTGGTTCTGGTGGCCGCAACATGTGCGTCCACGGCCGGCCAGCACCATGCTGCGACCGTACGGACCGCGTCGCGCCGTGCGCGAGTTGATCCTCGACGACGTCGATGAGCACCCGCCGGGCGGATTGGTACAACCGCGCTGATCTTGCGTAGCGCGGGAGTCGAACCCGCGGCCAACGGATTATGCGTCCGCGGCCAGCGCCCGCGCGACTAGGCGAAATGGTCAGGGCAACAATCCAAATCACCTGTAAGAAACCACTTTTGATCGTTGTCAGTACGGTCGCGATACGCCTGCGGTACGGCTACGGGTAAGAAGTAGGCGCGGCATGTTAGCTACCGACGAGTCGCCCATGCTAAAGGCGCCACGACGGACCTCAGACCGTTGGGATACTCACCCCCACCAGAACGACGTGGCGATCGCCACGTAGAGCGCGATGAGCACCGTCCCCTCGAACCAGGTGGACTCGCCGTCGAAGGTCACCAGCACCGCGACTAGCGCCGACATGATCATCGACGCCAACAACAGCGGCGAGAACACCAGATCAAAACCGGGCTGGCCGAGCCATGCCGCCGCCAGGCAGACGATCGGGGCGATGGTGAGCGCGATCTGGACGGGCGACTGGAGGATCACCTGGACCGCGTAGTCCATCTGGTTCTTGGCCGCCAGCTGAATGCCGACGAAATTCTCCACCGCGTTGCCAGCGATCGCCACGATCACCAGACCGGCGAACACCTCGTTGATGCCCGCTGCATGCATCGCCGGCTCTAGGGCGGCGACGAACCATTCCGACACGAAGGCCGCACCGATCCCGGCGACGGCCAGCATGCCGATGGCCATCGCCAGCGGCCACTCCCCGTGTGCTGTCGCCACACTGGCGGCTTTGGCCGAATCGGGGCTGGCCGCAAAGGGAGACGAGGCTCTGGAGGTTTCCCGACCAACTTGCCCCACGGGGTCGACAGCACGCTTTCCGAGCGTGGCCGGCAGCGAGAGTGCGAACAGCGCAAGCATGACCATGGAGACGACGACCGACACCGCCCGCTCGTGCGGTTGCGCCGGGGTGTGTATAGCAGCGGTGAGCGAGGGGACAGCGAGGATGAATACCGCGAGGGTGAACATCAATCCGAGGGTGCGTCCGTCGTCGGCGGCGAAGCGCTGGCGGCCGTGTTTTATACCGCCGACCACGAAGGCCAGCCCGAGCACCAGCAGGGCGTTGGAGAGAATCGAACCGACGATGGTGGCCTTCACCACCCCGTAAAGGCCTGCTTTGAGTGCGAACAGTATGACGAACAATTCGGGCAGATTCCCCAGCGCCGTCTGCAGTATCCCAGTCGCGTTGGGCCCGAGTCGGTCTCCGAGCGCCTCCACCGAACGGCCGACCAAAGATGCCAGCGTGGCCAACGCAAGTGCGGACACGACGAACGCCAGCACTGCATTCACATGGGCGAAGTGCAGAACTCCGGTCGCCATGGCCGCGATCACCGTGATGGTGATCGTGATGCGGTCGCGCCGGGTCAGCAGTGGGAGCCGTTCAGTATGGGTGGTCGTCACGCGCCTCTCCTGCTCTGATCGCGCCGAGGTTTTCCAGAATCGCATGGTTCGCGTTAAAAAATCGCCACTCGCGACCATGCATGGCCGATCCGAAGGCGATTAGCTCTGTCACTCGATGCGTCGATACAGCAGGGTGTCCGGCAGATATGGCGGTTTCGAAATCTTCGTGCGAGCAGCTTTTCAGACGGAGTCGAACCTTGAGTTGACGCTTTCTTGCTGGTCAGGCTAGGCAAAGTGCAGTAATTGGACTAGCTGGAGCACCGGCACTAACGGTTTGGTGGGGCTGTTTGGTGGGGCGGGCGGGGCCCGAACCCGCGACCAACGGTTTATGAGTCCTCATTCGGCGCTCACGCGACCAGCAGAAACGATCGGCCGAGACGGCTCAAATCGCGTGTAACACAGTTAAATTGGCCGTTGTCGATGCGGTTCCGGTACGGCCTCGGTACACCTATGAACCGCCCTCGGCCGCCGGGGTGAGCCAGGCTAGAGCGGTGTTAACTATTGTGTCGCATTTTGTGGGCAGAACGGCTTAATAGCCATGGGTGGACTGCGCAGCACCCGGGCAGACTTAACTGAAGTTGTCCATGGCCAGATAGGGGAAAGGAGCAGATAATGGACGTCTACGAAGCCCTGTACACCACCAGGATGATGCGAAGGCTGCGGCCGGACCCGATTCCGCTGGACACGCAGGCCCGCATCCTCGATGCGGCCGTTCGTGCCCCCAATGGGGGCAACACCCAACGTTGGCACTTCGTCGCCGTTGACGATCCAAAACTCATACGCGAGTTCGCGCAACTGTTTCGGCAGGCCCGTGCCCTCGAATACGAGAAGTTCAGGACGGGGACCGGACCGATGGTAGCGCCGGGGCCCGGTGCGGACCCGGCCGCTCATGCCGAAACGATGCGCCGAATCAAAGGCTCGGGGAACTACCTAGCTGAGCATTTCGAAGAAGTTCCCCTATTGCTTTTCGTCTTCGCGATCGACGACCTCGGCGGCGCCAACATCTATCCGGCGATCTGGAGTGCGTTACTCGCCGCGCGTGCCGAGGGTGTCGGCGGCGTAATGACGATGGTGCTCCGCAATTTCGAGAACAGGGTGAAGGAGCTACTGGGCGTTCCCATCGAGGAGGGCTGGCAGATGTCGGCCATGCTGACCCTCGGCTACCCACTGGGCAATTGGGGTGTGGCAGCCAATCGACGTCCCGTGCAAGAGGTTTCGTCCCGAAACCGTTGGGACGCGCCATTCGGTGTCGAAATTCCGCAGCCGCTGTGGCCGCCTCAAGACGACATGGCGACCGACCTGGCCGCGGTGGGATGAATTGCCTGTGAACGGCCGCGTAGGCTGCCAACAACTGGACCTCACGCCTCAAAGTCCGCTCTCTTGGCACCCGAGCGTGCGGCGAAGCCGACACCGGGGGTAAGCACCGCTGTGCAAGCGATTGTCGCGCATGACCATGCTGCCGGTCTCCGTGGTCTTTCAGTAGCCGAGATGCCCTACCCGCATGCCGCAGAAAACGACGTCATCGTCAGGGTCCACGCCGCCAGCTTCACTCCGGGCGAGCTCGATTGGCCGGCAACCTGGACTGACCGCGCTGGGAACGATCGGACCCCCAGCATCCCAGGGCACGAAGTCTCTGGAGTAGTGGCCGAGCTTGGCTACGGGACAACAGAGTTGACCGTGGGTCAGCGGGTCTTCGGGATCACCGACTGGGCCCGCAACGGCTCGCTCGCCGAATTCGTCGCTGTGGAGGCTCGTAAGCTTGCGCCGTTATCCGCGCAAATTGATCACGCGGTGGCTGCCGCGTTGCCGATTTCCGGACTGACCGCATGGCAGGGGCTGTTCAACCACGCGCATCTTGTCACCGGCCAGACGGTTCTGGTTCATGGTGCCGCGGGGGCCGTCGGTTCCATTGCGGTGCAACTTGCTCGCGAGGCCGGAGCTCGCGTGATCGCTAGCGGCCGTACCGAGCACAGGGACACAGTGCTTGGCCTCGACGTCGACGTATTCCTGGATCTGCAGCAGGATCGGCTGGATGATGTCGGAGAGGTTGATGTGGTGTTCGACGTACTTGGCGGTGAAATCCTTAGGCGCTCAGTAAAATTAGTTCGCTCCGGCGGTGCACTGATCACTATCGCTGAACCACCGCAGATTCAACCGGAGAACGGACGCGCAATCTTCTTCGTCGTCGAACCGGACCGGGCAATTCTGGTCGCTTTGGAGCGTAGACTTCGCGACGGCCGTTTGCGCCCGATCGTCGGAGCGGTATGTTCGCTGGCCGAAGCGCCCTCGGCATTCGACCCCGCCTGCCGCAGCCCTGGCAAGACCATCATCGCAATCACCGACATTGACTAGCCGCCGACACCGTCGGCGCAGTCTCGCGCCCACGGTGATACCCACGTCACTGTGAAGCCAAGCCGGACACCGGAGGTTTCAAATGAAACTCGGACTTCGTCTTCCGCAAAGATTGACGGTCAACCTACGGCACGACTTGGTCGAAGCAGCCAGAACGGCCGAAGCGGCCGGATACGGCGGTTTGTGGACGTACGAACTGCTCTTCCTGGAGACGCCCACCGAACCATATTGCCCCGGCCGACCTTGCCGTGGCCGGAAACTCAGCCACGCTCAATGCCCTCAACTAGGGAGTGTCAAGGATCAGCCGAAACAGCTGTAAAGCATCAGCCGAAACACTGTCAGGCATCAGCCGAAACCGAAACGTCAAGC
>NZ_JCALDF010000006.1:0-226894 GCF_059812725.1 Mycobacterium sp. NGS41 | reverse complement strand
AATCAGATACGCGATATCGTCGGGTGCCGGCGCCGCCAACCCCGTACTCGGTTGCGCGTCGATTCTGGGGTCGTCGACATCCAGGACCGCCACCGCACACCCATCCAGGCGCCCCCGCAAATCCGCGGTCGTCAGCGCCACCACCGGGGCGGCATCGGCGAGCATGAACTCAATCCGCGCCCCCGGCAACGCCGGATCAATCGGCACATACGCCGCCCCCGACTTAAGCACCGCCACAATCGCCACAATCGCCTGCGTCGAGCGCGACAACAACAACGCCACACACTGCCCCGGGCCCGCACCGTGTTCAACCAGCAGATGCGCCAACCGCGTCGAAGCCTCATCAAGCTCCCGATACGTCAACGAGTGGCCTTCACACGTGAGCGCCACCGCCTCGGGCGTGCGGGCGACCTGCGCGGCAAACACCTGCGGAATCGACACAGACACCCCAGCAGGCCGGGTCAACACCGCACAATTACCCCAACCGTTTAGCCGGGCCAGCTCGTCGGCATCGAGCAAATCGATCGTGGACAGCCGCCGGGCCGGATCGGCGGTCATGGCCACCAGCACCCCGCGCCACCGTGCGAACAGCGCCTCGACGCCGGCCGCGTCGAACACCTCGGGGTCGTACTCGACACGGAGGCCCAGTTCGTCGCCCGGGATGGCCGCCACCGTCAACGGATAGTGGGTGGATTCGTGGAGGGCGAATTCGGTGATGGCCAACCCTTGGTCGCCTACCAACTCGGCGGTGTCCACGGGATAGTTCTCGTAGACGAACAAGGTGTCGAACAACTGGTCGTGACCGGTGAGGCGGTGGATTTCGGCCAGCGCCAGATGCTGATGTTCGAGCGTGTGGTTGTGGGCCTCTTGCAGCTGATCCAGCAAGCCTGCGATGGTGGTCGCCGCAGTGCTGTGGGCCCGCACCGGCACCGTATTGATCAACAGCCCCAGCATCGAGTCCGCGCCGGCCAGCTCGGCCGGCCGCCCCGAGACCGCGGTGCCGAAGGCGACATCGTGCTGGCCGGTCAGCCACATCAGCAGCTGCGCCCACGCGGCCTGCAGCACGATGTTGACGGTGGTGTGCTGCGCGCGCGCCAATTCGCCAAGAGCCCGGGTGGTCTCCCTAGACACCCAGAACAATGCAGCGTCTCGCCGCCCCTGCCCTAACCGATTCAGCCGAGCAAGCAGGGTGGGGGTGTCAAAATCGGCCAGCACTTCGCGCCAGGCAGCGTGGGCCGCGCCGCGATCCCGCCCGGCCAGCCAGGTCACAAAGCTGCGATACGACGCGGCCGCGGGCAGGCGCTGTTCGTAATAGGCGGCGAAGATCTCCCGCAGCAGGATCGGCAGCGACCACCCGTCGAGCACGATGTGGTGATTGGTCAGCACAAATCGGTGCCGATCTGCTGCGATGCGGATCAGCGCCGCCCGAAAGGCCGGCGGGTCACCGAGATCGCACACTGCGGCACGCTCAGCCGCGCACACCTCTTGGACCTGCTCGTCGACATCTGGGCCGTCGACGTCAATGACGTCCAAGTCGACATACCGCCAGGGCAGCACCGGATCGGCCGGGATGACCTGCACCGGCTCGTCGAACTTGGCGCAGAAGCGCGCCGCCAGGTTCGGATGGCGAGCCAGCACGGTGTGGACCGCGTCGCGTAACCGCTGTGAATCCAGAGCGCCGCCCAAAGCGATGTCCAGCTGCACGGCATACACATTGTCGCCGCCCTGCGTGGTGCTGGCATGAAACAGCAGACCCTGCTGCAATGGTGTCAGCGGCAACACATCGGCGACCCGGTCGTGCTGCTGGAGTTCGTCGAGCTGCTGCTGGGTAAACCGGGCCGGCGCGATGTCCGACGGCGTCAACCCGCCCCCACCGCGGCGCACATGCGCGCAGATCCCGGCCAGGGCCTCGAACCACAACCGGCCAAGACGACTGACCTGGCCGTGATCCAGCGCCGACGGCGCCCACGACCAGTTCGCGTCCAATCGCGGTCCGGCGTCGGTGTCAACGGCGCCGGCGTTGAGCTCCACGGTATGCAGCAGGGGCATAGGTATAGCCGCGGCAGCGCCGGTCAGCGACAACGCGTCCTGGGCGAGCCGCCACACATCACCGGAATCCTCGGCTTCTGCCCCCAGCCGCCCCAGATAGTTGAACCCGATTACCGACACCGCGCCGGCCAGCTCAACATCGGGGTTCAGATACCGCAGCAGACCGTAGCTCAGCGGGTCGGGCAGCGCGCGCAGCTGCTCTTTGGCATCCTTGACCAGCGCCCCCAACGCCGCCTCGCCGGCCATCACCTGCGCCCAGGTCACATCGCCGTCCGGTCCCCCGACAGTCAAAGCCACCGGATATTTGGTGGTGAACCAACCCACCGTTCGGGTCAGGTCCACATCGGCGGCCAGCTCCTCGTGCCGCCCATGGCCCTCGACGTCGATGCCGATCGGCGCGCCACTGCTGCCGACAAACTCGGCGATCGTCAGCCCGAACGCGATCAACAAAATGTCGTGCACCCCGGCATGGAACGCCGCCGGCACCTCGCCCAACAGCATCCGCGTCGTCTCGGAATCCAGCGACACCGACAGGTGTCCGGCCGTGGCGAACGTATCGACCTCAGGCTGCACCGCCGGCAACGCGGGCGGGGTCGCCGCCACCTGACACCACGTCTCGGCCTGATCCACCACCGCCGCAGTGCGTGCATGCTCGGCCAGCAGCGACGCCCACCGGGCAAACGACGTCCCCGCCGCCGGCAACGCGATCGGCTGCCCGCTGTGATGCTGAACCCAGGCGATATTGACGTCTTCCACCAACACCCGCCAGGACACCCCGTCGACGGCCACGTGGTGAATGACCAACGCCAACTGGCCAGTCGACGCCGCCCACACCGCGCTCAGCATCACCCCGGCGGCCGGGTTCAACCGCGAGCGCGCCTCGACCAGCGATTCCTCCGACAGCACGTCCACCGCCCGCAGGCACCCGCGGGCATCCACCGACCCCACTTCGGGCACCTGCAGCGTCCAGCCGCCGGAGCCGTCGTCATCGACCCGCAGCCGCAACATGCCATGCCGATCCACCAGCGCCTGCAACACCGCCACCACGTCGGCCTCGGTCACCCCCGCAGGGGCCCGCAGCACCATGGTCTGGTTGAACTGCTCGACCGGCCCATCGACACTGGCCAGCCAGCGCATGATCGGCGTCGCCACCACCGGCCCGATACCCTCGTCGACCGGCCCACCGGCGCCCTCGGCCACCCCCGCCACCCGGGCCAGCTGGGCCACGGTCTGCTGGACGAAAACATCGCGCGGCCGAAACAGCAGACCGGCCGCCCGCGCTCGAGTCACCACCTGCATCGACAAGATGCTGTCGCCGCCCAGCTCGAAGAACGACTCGTCGACGCCGACTCGATCCAGCCCGAGCACCTGGGCGTAGATGCCGGTCAGGATTTCCTCGATCGCGCTGGCCGGTGCCCGATAACGGTCGCCGTCCTGGTATTGCGGGGCCGGCAGGGCGCGGACGTCGAGTTTGCCGTTGGCGGTCAACGGCAGCGTTTCCAGCACCACCACCGCGGCGGGCACCATATATGCCGGAAGTCGTTCGGCCAGCGCGCTCCGCACGCCGGCCGGGTCGGCGGTGCCAATGATGTAGCCGACCAGACGCTTGTCGCCGGGACGGTCCTCACGCGCGATCACCGCCGCCTGATCCACCCCGTCCAGCCCGCAAAGCGCCGCCCGGATCTCACCCAGCTCGATCCGGTACCCGCGGACCTTGACCTGCTCATCGGCACGACCCAGGTAGACCAGCTGCCCGTCAGCACCCCAATACACCAGATCCCCGGTGCGATACATGCGCTGTCCGGCGCCGCCAGCGCCGCCGAACGGGCATGCCACAAACCGCGACGCGGTCAACCCCGCCCGGCCGACATACCCACACGCCACACCCCGGCCGGCCACATACAACTCGCCCACCACACCGGCCGGCACCGGACACAACCACCCGTCCAGCACAAACAAGGCCGCCCCGGGTACCGGCGAGCCAATCGGAACCGTCCCCGACCCCGCCGGCAGCGGCGCGCTGAACGTCACAACCATTGTCGTCTCGGTCGGGCCGTAGGCATTGCGCATCAGCCGCCCCGGCGCCCACCGATCCACCACCTCAGTCGGACAGGGCTCGCCGGCCACCGCCAACGCCAGCTGCCCCAACCCCTGCGGCGACAACACCCCCAACGCCGACGGGGTACGGGCCAGCGCAGTGACCCGCTCAGCTACCAGCAACGCGTGCAAGTCGTCCGGCGAACTGGCCACCGAGTCGGGCACCACCACCAGCCGCCCACCATGGAGCAGCGCACCGAAAATCTCCCACACCGAGGAGTCGAACCCAAACGAATGACACTGCGTCCAGACCCCCGACGGCAGGTAGCTGTCCACGACCTCCAGCAACTGGGTCGCGTTGCGGTGGCTGACCGCCACTCCCTTAGGCACACCGGTCGTACCGGAGGTGTAAATGAGGTAGGCGATGTCGTCGGCCGCGGGCGCCGGCAAATCCGTGCCCGGATAGGTCTGGACACGCGGGTCGTCGACATCGATGACCGCCAGATCATGCTCTTCCAGCCGCGGCCGCAGGTCCGCCGTGGTGACCGCGGCCACCGGAACGGCATCGGCCAGCATGAACTCCACTCGCGCCGCCGGAACCGCCGGGTCGATCGGCACGTAGGCCGCCCCCGTCTTCAGCACCGCCAAAATCGCCACAATCGCCTCAGCCGACCGGGGCAACAGCAGCGCCACCCGCTCACCCGGGCGCGCACCGTGCGCGGACAGCATGTGCGCCAACCGATTTGCGGCTTCGTCAAGCTCCCGGTAGGTCATCGAGCGACCATCACAACCGAGCGCCGCCGCGGCCGGGGTTCGCGCCACCTGCGCGGCAAACAACGCCGGAATCGACCTCGGGGTGCTCGCGGGCTGAGTCAGCGCCGCCCGGTTACCCCACTCCTGCAGCCGGGCATGCTCAGCCGCATCGAGCAGATCGAGCGAGATCAGCCGCCGCCCTGGATCGGCGGCCATTGCCGTCAACAGCCGCTCCAACCTTCCCGCCAGATCAGCGACGTCATAATTCGAAAACGGCTGCCCAGCGCCCGCTGTACTGAGAAAGAGGTCGTCGCCGTCGCTGGAAAACAACAGTCCAAAGCCGCTAACCAGGCCGCTGTAAGTCAGTGACGCCGATGCCGTGACGCCGCCGAAGGCCACGGTGAACCTGGACGGAAGAAAATTGATGGTCACCCGGTCGGGTGGTGGCTGTCCGACCCCGCGATGGCGGGCTTTGCGCTCCAGGGCCTGTACCGGAAATCGCTGGTGCTGCACCGCTTCCCGTATTCGGGAGTCAACATATCTGCACAGGCCGGCAGCCGTAGCTTCCGGCGATATCTCCAGCACCAGCGGCACGACGCCGGCAACCATGCCGGGAAGCGTCTTCGACTCCGGAGACACGCGCCTGCTGACTGGGAAGTCGAACACCACCTCTGAATTCCCGGCGCGCCACCCACGCACTAATAGCGCGCAGGCCGCGGTGATCACCGATGATCGAGGCACATTCCACATGCGGGACAACGCCTCGACTCGGCGAAGGACCACCGGGTCCAATCGAACCGGCGCAGAAGGCCAGTACGGATCACGCTCGCCCGCAGCTGGGGGCAGCGGATCGTGGACGGCGCTTTCCGCTGGAAGATTCCTGGTCCAGTAGTCCTGATCCGCCAGATAATCCTTGGATTCTTCGTATCCGAGCTCGCAGTCAATCAAGTCCTGCAGGGATCCGAAAAACGCGGCCGGGATTGGTGTGCCAGAAACAATTGCCGAGTAGAGCGCTGCAATCCGCTGACCAATCAGCGCAATGCCTGATCCGTCCGCGACGATGTGATGGCAGCACCAGAATAGGTAGAACTCATTGGGTTGCACCTCAAACAATGCGAATTTGAATAATGGGCCGGTAATCGGCATTGGCGTGCGCTGGATCGATGCCGCGATCTCGTGAGCATCGTGAAGCGGATCGCTCGAGCCGCACAGATCATGGAAGGCCACCGTGACATCAGGGTCATCGATGACCGTTTGGAAAACCTCGCCATCCGCCTCGAAAAAGCCGGCCCTGACTGGTTCGGCCTCGTTTACGGCCCGCCGGATCGCCCACTCCAACGCGTCACGTTCAACCGGACCGTCGATCCGCAAGAAAAGGCCGAGTTGCCACTCCGTACCGAGCTGAGCCGTTTCCTGCGCAAGCCAGATTTCCAGCTGGGCCCGCGTCAGCGGAAGCGCCCGGTCCCTAGGCTCCATAGACTCCCCCAAGTCACACGGCTTATTTCTGTGAAAACCCCACCCGCTGGTAATCGCTCGCACCGACTCAACGGCCAGATATCGGCCCAGTTCTGTTGGATGTAGTCGAAACGCGCAGCGGGATCGGCTTCGCGGTAAACCACCCGCCAACTGACTGGAACATCGGTAAAGGCCGGCCACTGGCTGTGTTGCTGCTCGTCGTTGATCAAAACGACGCTGACCAAAACCAAAGAGCTTCCGCTGTCGTCGTCGAACGGATTGATGCTCACAGGTTCCCCAGACGGCCTAGTCGATACAAGTGAAACCGTCCCAAACCCTAGTGGAGGGCAGCAGGGCCTGTGCGGGTTTCGCCAAACATTCTGGTGTGGCACTTTCCTGTGCCGCAATAATCTGTGTGCACTTGGTTTCGGGTGCTGTGAACTGCAGCGATGGGTACGGTTGTGGTGTTTCGCCACTCCGCGGAGAGCAGCCCGTCAGGCGTCCGCGGCGCCAAAAGCACAACCGAATCGAGAGTGGTTACGCGCTAAAAGAATTAACGGCTTCTTCAATATTCATGGCGCAGCGGCCGGCCGGTGTTCTTGGCTCCCGGTCGGCCTCGCGTAATACGAAGACCAAGTAGCCGCGCCAACCTCAGCCGCGCTTTGTCAATGTCGTTAGTCGGTTCGCGAAGCCGCTGTTCGCGTCTGCTCCGGAGAGCGCCGGACGGTAACGACACGACCGCCGCGGACGATGCACATCACGTGATTTGCGAGTGGATGCGGCAGGTCGGTTGCGTGCCGTGCGCGCGGCGTGCATTACGATCCCATATCGCGTTGGAAACGGCTCGATATGGACGTCACCGACATGGTTTACTCGGCAAGATCGGGTTGCGTTCACCGATGCGCTGCAGGGCTGTAAAAACCGTCGCACGGTTCGCCTGCGACGACAACCACATTCCATGTACCGTCGACGGGTGTTGCAGCCGGGTCGTAGTTTCGCACTGGGCGGCTGCGACGACGCCGGCTCTGGAACGGGTGGGAGGTTGATGCGGTGGTGGAACGCGGTGTGCATGATGTTGCGCAGGCGCGGACCGATGTCGCTAACGTGGGTGCTCCCGACGTTGGCCAACAATCAGGTCACCGACCTACTCAATGGCGACGTGCTGACGAGCCTGCAGCCGCGCCTCCAACGCCGAACGGATCTCGGCAGAGTCGTCGAAATCGGGGGTTTCCAATTACCAGGGTGCTGAGGCGGCTGTGGGTCCTGCTCGTCATAGTCGCGGTGGTGGTAGCCGGCGGCTTCACCGTGTCGCGATTGCACGGCATCTTCGGCTCCGAGAAGCGACTCTCGTATGGGGACACCAGAATCGACGAAAACAAGCCGTACAACCCCAAGCACCTGAAGTACGAGGTCTTCGGAGCCCCAGGAACGGTGGCCGACATCAGCTATTTCGACGCCGAGGGCGAACCTCGACAGCTCAAGAAGCAACCCCTGCCGTGGACGCTGGACTTCCCGATCAGCGCGGCGACGGCCGTCGGAAATGTCATGGCGCAGGGCGACAGTGACAGTATTGGCTGCCGCATCTCGGTCGACAATGAGATCAAAGCCCACAACGACTCGAACGAAACCAACGCGTTCACCTACTGCCTGTTGAAGGCAGCATGAGCGCCAACCACGTGGACACCCAGCACGCGGAGCGACCACCCGCAGCACGGTGGATTTACCGGCTGTCGGTCCCGATCATCTTGGCGTGGTTGTTGATAACCGTCATCGTGAGCGTCGTTGTCCCGCCCTTGGAGCAGGTCGAGAAAGCGCATTCGCTATCGCTGAATCCCACCGATGCACCGTCGTTCAAGGCGATGACCCGCATGGGCCAGGACTTCGGGGAAAAGACTTCCGACAGTGTGGCGATGATCGTCCTGGAGGGTCAGCAGCCCCTACGCGACGAAGCGCACCGGTACTACGACAGCCTGATTAATCAGTTACAGGCCGATACGAAACATGTGACGCACATCCAGAACTTCTGGGGCGATCCACTCACGACAGCCGCAGCGCAAAGCTCAGACGGCAAGGCCGCATATGTGCAGCTAGACCTGGCCGGCAGGCCGGGCTCGACCCTGGCGAACGAATCGGTCGAGGCGGTGCGGACCGTTGTCGACCGCACCAAGCCCGTCCCGGCGGGGGTCAAGGCGTACGTCACCGGGCCGGCGGCGATCGTTGCGGAGATGAGCACCAGTGGTAACCGCACGGTCGTCATGATCACGCTGGTGAGCCTCGCGGTCATCTTCACTACGTTGCTGATCGTCTACCGTTCGGTTATCACCGTAATTCTTTTACTGGTAATGGTCGGAATAGAATTGCAGGTGGCGCGAGGAATTGTCGCGCTCGTCGCCGATCACGGTTTCATCGGACTTACTACATTCGCCATTAATCTCGTGGTATCCATCGGGATCGCGGCGGGAACCGACTACGGAATATTCTTCTTCGGTCGATATCACGAGGCGCGCCAAGCGGGTGAAGACCGGGAAACGGCCTTCTACACTACATATCACGGAGTCGCAAAGATCGTCTTAGCCTCCGGTTTGACGATCGCCGGCGCGCTCTTCTGCCTCAAGTTCACCCGGCTGCCCCATTTCCAGGCGCTCGCCATTCCGTGCGCACTTGGTGTGATCGTTGCGGTCATCGTCGCGCTCACGCTCGTTCCGGCAGTTATTCATGTCGGGGGTAGTTTCGGTCTGTTCGATCCCAAGCGGCGGTTCTCAGCACGCGGCTGGCGACGAATAGGCACATCGATCGTCCGGTGGCCGGCGCCTATCCTCATCGCGACAACGGCAGTCGCGCTTATCGGGCTATTGACGTTGCCGGGATACAAGCCCAGCTACAACGATATGAAGTTCCTCCCGAAGAATATCCCTGCCGCGCTGGGGTACGAGGCTGCACAGCGGCATTTTCCGCAGTCGCGAATGATGTCGCCCGAGGTCCTGTTGATCGAGGCCGACCACGATCTGCGAAACTCGGCGGACGCGCTGGTATTGCACAAGGTGGCCAAAGAGATCCTCGCGGTTCCGGGCATTTCCCGCGTGCAAAGCCTGACCAAGCCCGAGGGCACCCCGATCGCCCACACGTCGATACCGTTCCTGCTCAGCATTCAGAACGCTGCGCAGCTGCAGATGATGCCATTCCAGAAGGCCCGCATGAATGAAATGCTCACGCAGGCCGACGAATTGGCGAAAACAATCGACATCATGCGCAACATGTATAACGTCATGCAGCAGCTCGTGGCCACCACTCATCACATGGTGGGCAATACGCACGAAATACAGGCGATCACCGAAGAGCTGCGCAACCATATTGCGGACTTTGAAGATTTCTGGCGGCCGATTCGCTCCTACTTCTATTGGGAAAAGCACTGCTACGATATTCCGATATGTTGGTCGCTGCGATCCGTATTCGACGCACTCGACGGTGTCGACTATATCGATGACAACCTGAGGAATCTGGTTGGCGACCTCGATCACCTGGACACGATTCTGCCGCAAATCGTCACGCAATTCCCGCCGATGATCGAGACCATGCAGAGCATGCGGACCATGATGCTGACCATGCACAGCACCATGAGCGGGATCTTCAACCAGATGGATGCCGCCGGCGACAACGCGACAGCCATGGGGAAAGCTTTCGACGCATCCAAAAACGACGATTCCTTCTATATCGCACCGGAAGTCTTCAACAACAAGGACTTCAAGCGCGTCATGAAGATATTCCTGTCACCAGACGGGAAAGCAGCCCGCATGCTGATCACGCAAAGAGCCGACCCGGCGTCGCCAGAGGGAGTGACCCGAGTCGACGCGATAAAAACTGCGGCCGAAGAGGGCCTCAAGGGGACTCCCCTGGAAGACGCGAAAGTTTACCTCACCGGCACGGCAGCAATGACCAAGGATATTGTTGACGGCTCCAAGTTCGATCTCATGATCGCGGGAGTCGCGGCGGTCTGCCTGATTTTCATCATCATGCTGATCATGACGCGAAGTTTCGTCGCCGCCCTCGTTATCGTAGGCACGGTTTTGCTCTCGCTGGGCGCGTCCTTCGGCCTCGCCGTTCTACTCTGGCAATATCTACTGGGCATCCAAATACACTGGCTCGTGCTCATCATGGCGGTGATAGTCCTGCTGGCAGTGGGGTCCGACTACAACTTGCTATTGGTAGCCCGTATGCAAGAAGAAGTGGGCGCCGGCATAAAGACGGGCATCATTCGCGCGATGGGTGGCACCGGCAAGGTGGTGACAAATGCGGGCCTGGTGTTCGCGTTCACCATGGCGTCCATGATCGTGAGCGACCTGGTGGTCATCGGTCAGATCGGCACGACCATCGGTCTTGGTCTGCTGTTCGACACACTGATCGTGCGCGCCTTCATGACGCCGTCCGTGGCCGCACTGCTGGGGCGCTGGTTCTGGTGGCCCCAACGGGTGCGCCCCCGGCCCGCAAGCCAGCTACTTCGGCCGTCGGGACCCCGTCCGCTGGTACGCGCGTTGCTGAGACAGCCGTAACTGGCTGTGGTAATCGGTTGAACGCCGCATGAGTATCCAGCGCATGGACACCCAGGACCCCCAAGCTCCGTCGTCGTTAGCGCGGACGATCCGCAAGCTTTCGCTGCTCATCATCCTGGCTTGGGTAGCACTGACTCTGATTGTGACTCTGGCGGTTCCATCGCTTGAGCGCGTCGGCGAAGAGCATTCGGTACCGCTGAGTCCCCAAGACGCCCCGTCGGTTCAGGCCATGAAGCGTATGGGCAAGGACTTCAACGAATCCAATTCGGACAGTTTCGCGATGGTCGTGCTCGAGGGGCAAAAGCCTCTGGACGAGCAGGTTCACGCCTACTATGCCAAGTTGATCAGCGCGCTCAAGGCCGACAAGACGCATGTCCAGCATGTGCAGGATCTATGGGGAGACCGATTAACGGAGGGCGGCGCGCAAAGCGCGGATGGAAAGGCCGCGTATGCGCAGCTGAACCTGGCCGGCAACCAGGGCACGACGTTGGGCCAGGAATCGGTGCAGGCGGTCCGGAATATCGTTTCGCGGTCGCAGCCGCCGTCCGGCGTGAAGGCGTACGTCACCGGCCCCGCGGCGCTCGTCACGGATTTGCAGGGCAGCGGTAACAAGTCGATTTTGAAGATCACCGCGATCACCGTCGCGATGATTTTCGTGATGCTGTTCCTGGTCTACCGTTCGATCACCACCGTGATCCTGTTGTTGGTGATGGTTGGCATCGAATTGGGCGCGGCTCGGGGCATAGTCGCGTTTCTCGGCCATAACAATCTTCTTGATCTATCGACATTTGCCATCAACCTCTTGGTGTCTTTAGGACTCGCGGTCGGAACCGACTACGGAATATTCTTCTTCGGTCGATATCAGGAGGCACGGCAGGCCGGCGAGGATCCGGAAACGGCTTACTACACGACCTACCGCGGCGTCGCTCCTGTGGTTTTGGCCTCCGGTCTGACGATCGCCGGGGCGCTCTTGTGTCTGAGCTTCACCCGGATGCCCATCTTCCAGACCATAGGCGTGCCGTGCGCAGTGGGCATGGTCGTTGCGGTATTGGTCGCCCTCACGCTGATTCCGGCAGTTCTGACCCTTGGCAGCCGGTTCGGGCTATTCGACCCCAGACGCCGGATCGGCTCCGGTCGATGGCGCCGGGTCGGCACGGCGATTGCCCGCTGGCCCGCCCCCATCCTGGTCACGACGCTAGCGATCGCAATCATCGGTCTGCTGACTCTGCCGGGCTACAAAACCAGCTACAACGACCGGCTGTATATGCCCGGCGATATTCCGGCCAATATGGGGTACGCCGCCGCCGATCGTCATTTCTCCCAATCTCGGATGATGCCCGAGATTTTGATGATCGAATCAAATCACGATATGCGCAACCCGGCAGATTTTCTGGTGTTGCACAAGCTGGCCAAGTCGATCTTCCGAGTTCCAGGCATTTCTCGGGTGCAGGGCATAACCAGGCCCGAGGGAACCCCGATCGAACATACGTCGATACCATTCTTGATCAGCATGCAAAGCGTGAGCCAGTTGCAGGCCATGCATTATATGAAATTACGCATTGATGACTTGCTCAAGCAGGCCGACATACTGACCTCACAGATCGCGAGTTTGAAGCGCATCTATGCACTGCAGCAGCAGATGACGGAGATCACCCACCAAACCATCGCCGAAACCAAAGAAACGGTCGCCATTGCGAACGACTTAAAAGACCGCATTTCGGTGTTCGATGATTTTTTCAGGCCGATTCGGAGTTACTTCTTCTGGGAAAAGCACTGCTACGATATTCCGATATGCTGGTCGTTGCGATCAATATTTGAAGCAATCGACGGTGTCGACATGCTGAGCGATAAACTCGGCGATGTTGTACAGGACCTCGACAAGACGGACGCGCTGCTACCCCAGTTGTTGGCGCAATTCCCGACGTTTATCGCGACCGCGGAGCATGCGCGCACGATGATCCTGACCGCGCACAGCACCATGTCGGGGACGTTCAAGCAGATGGACGAGGGGACCGCGAACGCTACCGCCATGGGACAGGCGTTCGACGCGTCCAAGAACGACGACACGTTCTATCTGCCGCCCGAGGCGTTCAACAACAAGGACTTCCAGCGCGCGGAGGCTTCCTTCCTGTCTCCCGACGGGAAAGCGGCTCGATTCATCATTTCGCATAAGGGCGATCCCGCCACACCCGAGGGCATCGCGCGTATCGATCAAATTAAGACGGCGGCCGAGGAGGCGCTGAAGACCACGCCGCTCGAAGACGCCAAGATCTATATGGCCGGCACCGCGTCAACCTTCAAAGACTTCCGAGACGGCGCCAGATACGACCTATGGATCGCCGGAATCGGCGCGCTCTGCCTGATTTTCATCATCATGCTCATCATCACCCGAAGTTTTGTTGCCGCCCTGGTGATCGTGGGTACGGTCGCAATTTCATTGGGTGCGTCATTCGGGCTATCGGTACTGATTTGGCAGTACGTGCTTGGCATCAAATTGCACTGGATGGTGCTTCCGATGTCTGTCATAGTCCTGCTGGCGGTGGGGTCTGACTACAACCTGCTGTTGGTCTCCCGGATGAAAGAAGAAATAGCCGGCGGTATCAACACCGGCATCATCCGTGCAATGGGGGGCACCGGCAAAGTCGTTACCAACGCGGGCCTGGTGTTTGCGTTCACTATGGCGTCGATGGTGATCAGCGATTTGCGGATCATCGGTCAGGTCGGTAGCACGATCGGCCTGGGCCTCTTGTTCGACACCTTAATCGTGCGGTCCTTCATGACGCCGTCGATCGCCGCGCTGCTCGGGCGTTGGTTCTGGTGGCCGCAGCGGGTCCGCCCGCGTCCGGCCAGCACCATGCTTCGGTCGGAGGCCCCACGTCCGGTCGCGCGGGCGTTGCTGCTGAGGGAGCCGGAGCCCCCTCGCGACGACGACCCGGACACCGCCCCGATACCGATAGCGCCGCGATACCGATAGCGTCCCGCTAGGGCGAAGGGCAGGTCAGCCGGCGACGGCTCCCGTCTTGGGGAATGGCGACCCGGACTCGGTGATCGACCGGTATCCGCGCTTGCGGGCCCTCGCGACACCCTGCCGGATCAGGTTGCCCAACGTGGCGAGCCCGACATGATCGAGCACCACGAACGGCGACAGCAGCCGGTTGTGCACGAACGCGAAAGCCAGCCCGGCCGCCGGGTCCGCCCACCCAACTGAGCCACCCAGCCCGGCGTGGCCGAAGCCTGGCGGGTTACCGAAGGGCACGCTGTGGTAGCCGAGGTGGAATGACAACGGCACCATGATGTTCCGGTCCCGGTGCCGGTTGCGCTGACCGGTCAGCCCCGCGACCAGCGCGCGCGACAAGAACTGGGTGCCGTCGATCTCACCGCCGTTGGCGATCGCACCGTACATCCGGGCCAGAGCCCGGGCCGTCATCACTCCATTGGCTGCCGGCATTTCGGCGTCGAGCAGCGGAATTTCACCCTTGACCGCGGCCAGCACGCCGCTGAAGTACATGGAGCGGAATCCACCGGAGAACGTGTCGGCGACCTTGCACGCGACCTCGTTGATGAGCGGTAGACCGGCGAAGTTCTGCGGCATGATGATCTGCGCGACCCGCGTCTTCGAGTCGGCGGGCGGCCGGCCCAGATGCATGCCGTCCGCGCCCAACGGCTCGGCGATCTCCTCGCGGATCAGCGTGCGCATGCCTTTTCCGGTCACTGCCCGGGCCAGGCCCGATGCCAACCAGCCATAGGTCAGCGCGTGGTATGCGGGTTTGCCCAGCAATCGTCCTGGAGCCGCGGCGGCCAGCCGTTCCTCCATCGCGAGATGATCCAGCAAGTCTTCCTGAGTGGCACCCCGCAGGCCCGACAAGCCCGCCTGGTGTCGCATCACCTCACGAATCGTCATCTCCGACTTGCCATTTGCGCCGAACGCCGGCCAATAGTCGGCGACCGGAGCGTCATAGTCGAGCAGCCCCCGGTCGGCCAGTCGGTGGATCACGGTAGAAGCGACGCCCTTAGTTGCTGAGAACACCATCGGCGCAGTGTCCGCGGACCACGGCACTTCGCCACGTCGATCGGCCCAGCCCGTCCATACGTCGACGACGGGCTGCCCGTCCAGGTACACGGCCAGAGCCCCGCCGCCGAATCTGCGGCCGGGGAACATACGGGCAAAGCTGCGGACGGCGCAGGAGAAGTTGGAGTCCGCCGCACCGGACACACGATGACCTGCGTCAACACCATCGTGGCGAGGGACCGCGCGGCGAGCGACCCGGGGTGGAAGCTTCACGTCTTCAATTTACTTGCTCTCCGGCGCGACTCACGGGCAAACAAAGATTAAGTTACCTTTCTGTTAAACTGACGCAGCCTTCAAAATTTGCTGAGCAGCCATGGCCGGGGTCAGCTCGCCGGTCTTGACCTGGCGCTCCATCTCGGCGCGCATCTTGCGGACCTCCGGGTTGGACAGCAACCGGTCCAGCACGGTGTCGCGGACCATCTGCCAGGTCCAGTCGACTTGCTGTGCCCGCCGGCGGGCCTCGAACTCCCCCGCATTGCTGAGTACCTGGCGATGACGCTCCACGGTGTCCCACAGCTCGGACAAACCCGTCTCCTCCACCGCACTCATGGTGAGAACCGGTGGCCGCCATAATGTTTCGCGCGGGTAGATCAACCTGATCGCCGACGAGAGCTCCCGCGCGGCGGACCGCGCCTCGGACAGGTGATTGCCGTCGGCCTTGTTCACCACCACGATGTCGGCCAGCTCCAGCACGCCCTTTTTGATGCCCTGCAACTGATCGCCGGTGCGCGCCAGGGTCAGGAGAACGAACGTGTCGACCATGTTGGCCACCGCGACCTCGGACTGCCCGACGCCGACGGTTTCGATCAGGATCACGTCGAACCCGGCAGCTTCCAGCAGCACCACCGTTTCCCGAGTGGCCTTTGCCACGCCGCCGAGCGTGCCCGACGTCGGCGAGGGCCGGATATAGGCGTCCGGATGCACTGCCAGCCGCCCCATTCGGGTCTTGTCACCCAGAATCGACCCGCCGGTACGGGTCGACGACGGGTCGACGGCCAGCACCGCGACCCGGTGCCCCCGCTCGATCAGATGCATGCCGAGCGCGTCGATGGCGGTGGACTTGCCCACCCCCGGCACCCCGGTGATACCCACCCGATGGGCGTTCCCGGAGTCCGGCGTCAACTCCAGCAGCAGCTGCTGCGCCTGCTCACGGTGGTCGTCGCGGGTGGACTCCAGCAGCGTGATGGCCCGCGGCAGCGACGCTCGATCACCATCGCGGACAGCCCGGACCAAGTCGTCGACGGTGTGGTTGTTCTGCGACGTCATCTAGGTTCGGACACTAGCCAAGGTCGCCGAAGTCGTAACCCCGCCGTTCGGCGAGCTTGTTCAGCAGGCCGATCGCGGCGTCGGCGATCACGGTCCCGGGCGGATAGATCGCGGTGGCGCCCGCCTCGTACAGCTCGTCGAAGTCACCGGGCGGAATGACGCCGCCGACCACGATCATGATGTCGGGCCGTCCCACCTCGGCCAGCGCCGCACGAAGTGCCGGCACCAACGTCAAATGCCCTGCGGCCAGCGACGACACCCCCACCACATGCACGTCGTTGTCCGCAGCCTGGCGGGCCACCTCCTCCGGCGTGGAGAACAGCGACCCGACATCGACGTCGAACCCGATGTCGGCGAACGCCGTCGCGATCACCTTCTGACCGCGGTCGTGGCCGTCCTGGCCCATCTTGGCCACCAGAATTCTGGGCCGGCGGCCGTCGGCGTCGGCGAACTTCTCGACCAGCTCGATAGCGCTTGCGATGTTGGAGGCCTTTCCGACTTCGTCACGGTAGACCCCGGAGATGGTACGGATCTCCGCTTGGTGACGCCCGTACACCTGCTCCAGCGCGTCGGAGATCTCGCCGACGGTGGCCTGGGCCCGGGCCGCGTCGATGGCCAGTGCCAGCAGGTTGTTGCCCAGCCCGTCTCGATCAGACGCGCCGCCTCCGCCGGACTGTGCCGCGGCGGCGCGTCTCAACTCGGCCAGGGCGGCTTCGACCGCCGCGGAGTCCCGGCCGGCGCGCAGCTCCTGCAACTTGGCCAGCTGCTCGGCACGCACCCGGCTGTTTTCGACCTTGAGCACCTCGATCTCTTGGTCCTCGTCGACCTGGTACTTATTGACCCCGATCACCGGCTGCTGACCGGAGTCGATGCGGGCCTGGGTGCGCGCGGCCGCCTCCTCGATGCGCAGCTTGGGGATGCCGTCGCTGATGGCCTGGGCCATGCCGCCGTGCTCGGCGACCTCAGCGATGTGGGCACGCGCCCGCTGCGCGAGCTGATGGGTCAGCCACTCCACGTAGTACGAGCCACCCCACGGGTCGATCGGCCGGGTGGTGCCCGACTCCTGCTGCAGCACCAGTTGGGTGTTGCGGGCGATTCGGGCGGAGAAATCGGTCGGCAGCGCCAGCGCCTCGTCCAGGGCATTGGTGTGCAGCGACTGGGTGTGACCCTGGGTCGCGGCCATCGCCTCGATACAGGTGCGGGCGACGTTGTTAAAGGCGTCCTGCGCGGTCAGCGACCAACCGGAGGTCTGCGAATGAGTACGCAGCGACAACGATTTAGCGCTTTTCGGGTCGAACTGCGCGACCAGTTCGCTCCACAGCAGCCGGCCGGCCCGCAGTTTGGCGACCTCCATGAAGAAGTTCATCCCGATGCCCCAGAAGAAGGACAGCCGCGGCGCGAACTTGTCGATGTCCAGGCCCGCGTCCAGGCCGGCCCTGATGTAGTCCACCCCGTCGGCCAGCGTGTACGCCAGCTCCAAATCCGCTGTGGCACCGGCTTCTTGGATGTGGTAGCCGGAGATCGAGATGGAGTTGAACTTCGGCATCTTGGCGCTGGTGTAGGCAAAGATGTCGGAGATGATCCGCATCGACGGCTTCGGCGGGTAGATGTAGGTGTTGCGGACCATGAACTCTTTGAGGATGTCGTTCTGGATGGTGCCGGCCAGTTTCTCCGGCGGCACTCCCTGCTCCTCGGCGGCCACCACGTACAGCGCCAGAATCGGCAGCACGGCACCGTTCATGGTCATCGACACCGACACCGCAGACAGATCGATGCCGTCGAACAGCTGTCGCATGTCCAGAATGGAATCGATTGCCACACCGGCCATTCCGACGTCACCCTGCACGCGCGGATGGTCGGAGTCGTAGCCCCGGTGGGTGGCCAGGTCGAAGGCCACGGACAGACCCTTCTGACCCGCGGCCAGATTGCGGCGGTAGAAGGCATTGGAATCCGCCGCGGTGGAGAACCCGGCATATTGCCGAATCGTCCACGGCTGGTTGACATACATCGTCGGGTAGGGCCCGCGCACGAAGGGCGGCTCGCCGGGGAAACTGTTCAGCGGATAGCCCTCTTGCTCGGCCGCATGACGGTCCTGCGCGATGTAGACCGGGTTGACGTCGATGCCTTCCGGCGTCTGCCACACCAGCTGATCGGGTGTGTACCAGTGCGCGGCTGCGGCGGCTTCAACCTGCTCCTTGACCGCGGCTTCGGTAGGCGCTGCCACCGCCCGATCGCCGCGCAGCGGGATGTCGGCGAAATTGCCGATAACGGGCGTACTGGTCGTCATCGTCGCTAGGCTCCCAACCGGGTGAGCAGATTCGAAAGCGCTTCGACCGCATTGATTTTCGCGGTCAAGAACTCGTCGGGCCGATGCCCTGGATCTTCAGCCGCGCCGAGCGCCTGCTCGGGCCCGGCCAGATAGACCCGCTCAATGCCGGCGCCGCGGGCCGCCCGCACCATGGCGGCCGCCTCATCCTGGTAGCGCTTGTCGGTGCCGCAGATGACCGCCACCTGGAATGCTCCAGCGTCGGTCTCGGCTACCACCTTGCCGACGCCGTCGGCGTCCTCGACGTCAATGGTTCCCGGGTTGACCGCCTCGATGCCCCCCGAGGCCAACAGGTTGGTCGCGAACGTGGTCCGGATGTTGTGCTCGGACAGCGGCCCCAACGGCAGCAGCAACACCTGCGGTCGGTCGCCTTCGCGGGCCAGATAGCCGTCGGACCGATCGCGCAGCGCCTCGAACTCGGCGGCATAGCGCAGCACGTGTCCGGCCCTGCCCAGCGAATCACCTTGAGGCAGTGGCGGTTCGCCGAGGTTGGGGAACTCGTTGACGCCGGTGACCGCGATGCGTCGATGCGCGATGTCGTCGGCGCGTCGTGCGGCCAGCTCATCGATTTGAGCCGCCAGGTAATCATGCGCGTCGACGAAACCGCCGTGGGACTCGATGGACTGGAAATGCTGCCACGCCTGTTCCGCCAGCTGTTCGGTGAGGTCCTCGACGAACCACGACCCGCCGGCGGGGTCCAGCACCCGGCCCACGTGTGACTCTTCCAGCAGCAGCAGCTGGGTGTTGCGGGCGATCCGGCGGGCGAAGCTGGTCGCCGTGCCCGGCCAGCCGCCGGGGATGGCCACGTCGAACGCGTACACCAGGACGGTGTCGGCGCCCCCGACGCCGGCGCCGAAGGCCGCCAGCGTGCAGCGCAGCATGTTCACCCACGGGTCCCGCTGGGTCATCATCGGCAGCGAGGTCTCCGCGTGTACGACGGCTGCACCGCCATCCGGGTCGCCCGCGACCTCGGCGACCCGCGCCCACAGCCGGCGCAGCGCACGCATCTTGGCCATCGTCATGAATTGGTCGTCGTCGGCGGCGAGCCGGAAGCTGATCTGCCGCAACGCCTGACCCACCGACAAACCGGACTCCGTCAGCATCCGCAGGTAGGTCACCGCGGCGCCGATAGTGCCCGCCAGCTCCCAGGCCGCGGTGGCGCCCAGGTTGTGGAAGGCGGGTCCGTCGACGGTGATCGCCCGCACCCCTTGCTTGCCGGCCGCCCGTGCGGCGACGACGACGACGTCCTCGATGGCCGGGGCATGACGATCGCTCAGGGTCCCCGTCAGTGGGTCGGCGGCCAGATCGACCGACACCGTGCCGCGCTGCTCGGCTTCCACCTGGTCAACCAGCGCCAGCATGACGTCGGCGGCCGCGACATAGTCGGAGCCCGCGTCGAGGATGACCGGTGCCATGCTCAGGTACACACCCTCGAGCAGCTTTTCCAGCCGGCCGGGAACCACCCCGGACTCCCCCACCCGGATCAGCAGCGCGCTGACTCCGTCGCCGAGCGCGCCCAGCACCGCCGAGTTGACGTCACCGGTCGCCTGGCCCGGCAACGGAAACGCCTCGACAACTTTCCAGCCCGACTTGACGTCGCGGGATGCAGGGTGTCCTAGGCCGCCCCGCACGAACGGCCATTGACCCGGCAGCGGCGGCTCCGGCAGCTCGTCCAACGCGGTGTAAAGCGGCCGAATGGCGAACCCGTCGTAGGTCGGCGTCTCCAGCCGCTGCTCGGGTTGGTCGCCCAGCTCGGCGGGGTCTTTGCGAGTACTCTTCGACAGCACACCGGCGACCGCGCTGCGCCAGCGCACCCGAACCTGTTCCAGGTCGGCGCGCTCGGGTACGTCAATGGACACCGACTGCTCCTGTTTCCGCAGCAAACGCAGCGATTTCTTCGGGTTGCCCCGGGGTTGCATTTGGTATGCGACTTACTAATCAGGCTAATTGATGGGGCTGGCCGCGAAAAAGCAGCGGTGCGGTGGTGAAACGCCGTCCAAAGCGAAGGGAGTTATTCGGTGCGGCCCCGTACCCTGGGACACGTGACGACCGCCGCCACCTCGAAAACCGCCGATACCCTGCGCAGTCTTGCCAGCGGGGTCGGTGCTGCGGCGCGTCAGTTGTCGCCGGTGCGGACGGTCGCGACAGTGGTCGTTATCACAGTGCTGGTCGCGGTGGCGCTGTTGGTCAAGCTGCCCACCGCGGTGCAGCTGCGTGATTGGGCCGAGTCGGTGGGTCCCTGGTTTCCGCTGGCGTTCCTGGCCGCGCAAATCATCGTCACGGTGGTGCCGGTCCCCCGCACGACGTTCACCCTGGCCTCCGGTCTGTTGTTCGGTCCGGTATTCGGCGTGTTGATCGCGGTTGTCGGCAGCACAGCGAGCGCGGTGATCGCGTTTCTGCTGGTCCGCGCCGCAGGTTGGCGGCTCAATCGGCTGATTCGTCACCACGCGGTCGACAGGCTGGACGAGCGCCTGCGTGCGCGGGGCTGGCAGGCCATCCTGTCGATGCGGTTGATTCCCGCCGTGCCGTTTTCGGCGCTCAACTATGCCGCCGGCGCGTCCGCCGTCCGGCTGGCGCCCTACACGTTGGCGACGCTGGCCGGCGTGCTCCCCGGCACGGTCGCGGTGGTGATCCTGGGCGACGCGCTCGCCGGTGACGTCAACCCGCTGCTGATCCTGGTGTCGCTGTGTACCGGAGTTCTGGGCCTATCCGGGCTGGTGTACGAGGTCCGCCACTACCGCCAGCACCACCCCAAGCGGCCGCACAACACCGCCCGCCAGGACGAGCGCGAGCCCGCGGTCACCCACTGAGCGGACCTACTCGCCGCGTGCGGGCAAGCTGAGCCGGAACTGCGCCCCGCCTTCGTGCGGCACACATACCAGCTCACCGCCGTGGGCCCGGGCCAGCGCCCGGGCGATCGGTAAGCCGAGCCCGGCACCGCCACGGTCGCGGGCGCGGCCCGCATCCAGGCGCACCAGCCGCTCGAAGATGCGGTCACGCTCGTCATCGGGAACTCCCGGACCCGTGTCGGTGACGGTCACTTCGGCCATCGCGCCGGCCGCCTCGCCGACGCTGGTCAGGTCGACGGTGATGGACCCGCCGGCCGGGGTGTATTTGCGGGCGTTGTCGAGCAGGTTGGACAAGATCTGCGCCACCCGGATCGGGTCTGCGGTGATGTTCAGCGCGGTCAGGCCGGTGCGGGTGACGGTCACCCGTGGCGCCAGCATGGCGGTCCGGTCGACTTCGGCGCCGGCGATGGCCCCTAGGTCGGCATCGCGCAGGTCCAGCGCAAGCCCGGCGTCGATACGGCTCAGATCCAGCATGTCGGCGACGAGCCGCCCGGCGCGGCGCGCATCGGAGAGCAACAAGCTGGCGCGGCGATACTGACCACGCGCCTCGTCGTCGTCGGTTTGGCCGGCGCTGGTGGCGAGCTGTTCGGCCGCGGCCTGGATACCGGCGATCGGGGTCCGCAATTCGTGTGCGGCGTCGACGAGGAAGCGGCGGGTCGCCGTCTCGGCACGTTGCGCGGCGTCGGCGGCCCGCTGGGCCCGGCCCTCGGAGCTTTCCAATGCGTCGAGCATGTCGTCGAACGCGCTCGCCGCGCGGCCCAGCTCGGTGTCGGTGTGCTCGGGCCGCAGTCGTCGGCCGCGATCACCGGTGGTGATGTCTTTGGCCAGCGCCGTCATGCGGTCTAAGGGCCGTAATGCCGCCCGGCTGACCGCCATCATCAGCAGCGCGGCCAGCATCAGGGTCGCCAGGCCCGCGCCGATCATCAGTTGACGCAGCTGCCGGGTCACTTGGGTGGTCTGGGTGGTGTCGGCGACCAGGATCAGCCGGGCGCCGTCCGGCAAGGTGTGTACTAGCGCCGTCGCGGTCGCATCCGGGGGCGGGCCCGGTGGCGGAGGCGGTGGGCCCCGACTCGGGTCCCCGCGCGGGCCGGGCGGCCCCGGCGGCGGGCCGGGCGGCAGCGCCTGCACCGCGGGGCCGCCGGTGGTGTCAGGACTGATCCGGCGATCACCGTAGGTCGCGCCGTCGGCGGTCACCAGCAGCGCCCGCACGCTGCCGCCGTTGAGCTCGGCCGCGAGCAGATCGGGTTCGGTGTGCGCGGCCCACAGCGCGTCGGCGCGCGACGTCGCCGCAAGCAGCCTGTCGTGCAGATTTCGCCGCGCCTGGACACCCAGCACCACGTCGATGGTGAGGCCCAGCACCACCAGCAGCACCGCCAGCAACAGCACCACGATCAACGTGACCCGTCGTTGCAGCGACGGCGTGGGCGTGGCCGGATCGGTGATGCCGGGCGGGGCGCTGCTCATGACCGCTGCGGTTGCAGGCGATAGCCGATACCGCGGACGGTGTGCAAAATCCGCGGCCCGTGGGCCTCGAGTTTGCGCCGTAACCCGCTGACGTGCACCTGCACCAGGTTGGGGTCGTACGCGTCGTAACCCCATACCGCGTCCAGGATCTGGGCGGCGCTGACGATCCGGCCGCGCTGCGCGACCAGGAAATCCAACAGCCGCAGCTCGGTGCCGGTCAGGTCCAAACGATGGCCGTCCCGCGACGCGACGCCGGCGTCGACGTCGAGCACCAAGTCGCCCACCTGAACCACCTGCGGCAGCCGTCCCCGTCGGCGCAGCACCGCGCCGACCCGCGATACGAGCTCGGCGAGCTCGAAGGGCTTGACGACATAGTCGTCGGCGCCGCCGTCGAGGCCACGCAACCGATCCGCGAGCCCGTCGCGCGCGGTAATCAACACGATGCCGATATCGGCCCATTCGCGGATGACGTCGATCAGCGCGAATCCGTCCCGCCCCGGCAGCATCACGTCCAGCACCACCAAGTCGGGCCGCAGGCCGTCCAGCACCTCTTCCAGTCCTTCTCCGTCACCGCGGCTGTCGGTGTGGTACCCGACGTCGGTCAACGCCTCGCTGACCATTTCCCGGATCGTCTCGGAGTCCTCGACGACCAGTACCCGCGGTGCCCCGACACTGAATTGATCGGTTCGGCCCGCACTCGAACGACTGCCGGTATGTGCCGTGCGCGAGCAATCGGTCATGGCCCCATTGTTAACGCGCCGGGCTGAGATCCGGCTTAAGCAGCTGTTGTTCCAGTACGATCGCACCGGTAACTGGGCACCGAAGCAGCCGTTTGGGCGGCAATCCTGAATCTTCAGCTTCGCTTCAAGTACGGCCCCTACCTTCGCGGTTGCCGAGAAAACAACGACGTGAGGAGCCGGATGACCTCCGACGAGATCAACACCAGCACCAGCACCGAGCCACCCAGCATCGAACACCCCAGTGCCGAGCACTCCCACATCGAGCACCAGGCGCCCGCCGCACCCCCACCCGCCGCGGTCGTCCCACCAGCGAAAATTAAACGTCGCCACTCCACCGGTGTCGTGATCGGCGCCGGGGTGGTGGGCGGGCTGGTGGGAGCCATGTTCACCGCAGCCGCGTCCTTCCTGATCTTTGCCTTCGGTTTCGGACCTCCCCCACCACAGCCGCCGGGATTCGGGCCCTCGGCGCCGCAGTTCGGCTTCCCGCCGCCGGGCGGCCCACCGGGACCGATGGCCGGACCGCATGGTGGCCCGGGTATGGGGTCAATGGGTCCCGGACCTCTTGGGCCTCGGCCACCGTTCCCGGAAGGACCTCCGCCCATCGGTCTGGCGCCGGGCGCTCCGCCACCTCCGGCGCCCGGGCAGTCAACGGCGTCACCGACACCGCAGCCGCCCAGCCAGCGCTGACCCAGTCAACAACCTCAGCTTTCAACCGGCGAGCAGACGCAGAATCGCACGCGCAAAGCACGCGCGGCGCGATTCTGCGTCTGCTCGCGGAAAAGACCGCCGAACGGGGGCACCGATGTCACGATTCGCCAGAGCCGGCGGATGGGTGCTGCGCTCCCGCCCTTTGATGCGGGCGCCGATCTGGATCTACAAGGCCCGCGGCGGCGCCCTGTTCGGCTCCCGGTTCCTGATGCTCGAACACATCGGCCGCAAGTCCGGTGCGCCCCGCTATGCGGTGCTCGAGGTGGTCGGCCACCCGGCTCCCAACACCTACGTCGTCGTTTCCGGCTTCGGCCGAAAAGCCCAGTGGTTCCGCAACATCCAGGCCAATCCGAGGGTCCGGGTCTACGCCGGAAGTCATGCGGCCGCGTCGGGCACCGCGCGCGTGCTCGGCCAACAAGAGGCCGACCGCACGCTGGCGGACTACCGCAGCCGCCATGCCCGAGCATGGCGTCAGCTCAAGCCGGTGCTCGAGGAGACGTTGGGGACTCCGATCACCGACACCGACACGCCGCTGCCGATGGTCGAGTTCCGGCTGGATTAACCCCGCGACGGCAGCTTCAACACCCGGCCGCCGCCGACGATGTCGGTCACGTAGACGCTGCCGTGTGCGCCGATCGCAATCCCGAGTGGATCCATCAAATCTGTGAACGGGACTTTCACCGGAACGCTGGCACCAGACGGAAGTTTCGACACCTCATCCTGCGAGGTGAGGTAGATCGCGCCGGCGGAGTCGAGCGCCAGCGAATGCAGAGCTGAGTGCAGACCGCCCGGTAGGACGTCGGTGTAGCCACTGGCTCCCACCGGGAGTTTCTGAATGCGATAGACGCGGTCGTCGGAGCTGCTGTTCTCGTCCAAAGCCAGGACATAGACCGAGCCGGTGGCGTCCACCGCGACTGATTGCGGGAAACCTCGCGGTAGCGGCAGCTCCTGGAAACTTCCGGCTTCCGGCGCGAGCTTCCCGACGGCCCTGAGGCCGGCCACATACACGACCCCGGTAGCGTCGACCGACATTTGAGCGTTGACTGCCTTGCTGGCCGGCAAGTCGGTGGCAGACGACGCACCCGGCGGCAGCTTCGCGAGCCGGCTGCCGTGGTAGTCACTCTGGATGCCGTAGACGGTGCCGGACGAGTCGACCGCCACGCCGTTGGGTTTGTCCAAGCCGGGAAAAGGCAACGCCGTGGGCTCGGATGCCCCGACGGCGAGTTTGAGGATCCGTCCGTTTTGCGTATCCGCGACGTAGACATTGCCGACCCGGTCAACCGCGACACTGGATCCGTTGCTGCCAGCTGACAGGTGCAAGCGGCCGAACGGGAGGACGAGTTGACCATCGCCGCCCGGTTTGGGGTGGTCAGGCGGGCGCAACAGGACGCCCGGGAGCTTCGGCAGCACCGCCGCCACCACCAAGACAATCGCGACGACGACCGCGACCAGCGCGGCGATCCCCGCCGCGAGCCACGCAACTCGCTTCGGCGACATCGGCAACTTCCGTTAAGCCGTGTCCGGTCCCTTCGCCGTCATCGCCGCGAACAGCGCCAGAAACGACGCCGCCGGAATGGCATTGACCACCTTGTCCCGCACCCGGATATGCGCGCCGAGGGCGCAGACGAAGTACAACGTCAGCAACGCCGTCGTCAGCCTCGCCACGGCGGGGAACCTATTGACCGACAGCAGACCGATCGCCGAGGCGGCCTTGACCACCGGCAGCACCGGACGCACGTTAACCGGAAGCCCCACCGTGTCCAAGGACTTTTCGATGGGCGGCAGCGGGATGGCGCAGGCCACCGCGTCGCCTGCCTGGAAGGCGGCCAGGGTCACGTAGGTCTTCGGCGAAGTCAGAGCACTCATGCCGCGATCCTATTGAGTCAGCTGAGGCGGTGTTCCCGGCGGACCGTCGACAGGCTGGCGGGCGATCGCCTCCGCCTTGGCCACCGCCTGAGCGATCGCCGGATCGGTGTCGGTGGAGAACCAGTCGGCGACGTCGGCGTCGTCGTCGCTGGCATGCCTTGGCGCGTCATCGGCCGGAGACGGCTCGAACCGGAACACCCCGTCCTCGCCGGGCGCCCCCAGCAGCCTGGTGAACCCCTGCAACGCTGCGCTGAAGTCGCTGGGCACCACCCACACCTTGTTTGCGTCGCCGCGCGCCATCTCCGGCAGAGTCTGCAGGTACTGGTAGGCCAGCATCTCCGGGGTCGGCTTGCCGGCCTTGATCGCGGCGAACGTCTTCTCGATCGCCTTCGCCTGCCCCTGCGCCCGCAGGTAGGCCGCGGCGCGCTCACCCTGAGCCCGCAGCATGCGGGACTGTCGGTCGGCCTCGGCGGCCAGAATGGCGGCCTGCTTGGCGCCCTCGGCGGCCAGGATCTGGGCCTGCTTGTTGCCCTCGGCCTGTTTGATCGCCGCCTCCCGGGTGCCTTCGGCGGTCAAGATCATCGCCCGCTTCTCCCGGTCTGCCTTCATCTGCTTTTCCATCGAAGCCTGGATCGACGGCGGCGGGTCAATGCTGCGCAGCTCCACCCGCGCCACCCGTAGGCCCCAGCGGCCGGTGGCCTCGTCGAGCACGCCGCGCAACTTGGTATTGATCTGGTCGCGCGACGTCAGCGTCTGCTCCAGCGTCATGCCGCCGACCACGTTGCGCAGGGTGGTTGTGGTGAGCTGCTCGACGCCGACGATGTAGTTGCTGATTTCGTACACCGCCGCCTGCGGCACGGTGACCTGGAAGTAGACCACGGTGTCGATGTTGAGGGTCAGGTTGTCCTCGGTGATGACCGGCTGCGGCGGGAAGGACACCACCCGCTCGCGCAGGTCCACCCGGGCCCGGATCCGGTCGATGAACGGCACCAATAACGTCAGCTGGCCACTGACCGTGCGGCTGTACCGGCCCAGCCGTTCGATCACCGCGGCCTCGGCCTGCGGGATGAGCGCGATCGACTTGGCCACCACGATGATGGTGAAGAACACCAGGACGACGAAAAACACCAGGACAGCAGTTCCACCTGAACCCACCGAAGTTCCTTTCTCGCAGCTTCTACACGTTCTTGAAAACCACTTAAATGTTTTTGAAAACCACTGCGGTGGCACCGTCGATGTGGATCACGGTCACCGACTCGCCGGCCTCGTAGACGTCGCCCTCGTTGAGCGGACGGGCGGTCCACACCTGGCCGTCAAGCTTCACCTGGCCCTCGTGGCTGGCGACCCGATCGAGCACCAGCGCATGCTTGCCCTCCAGCGCCTCGATGCCCATCTGGATTTTCGCGGCGGGCGCAAGCCGGCGCCGCAGCGTGGGCCGAACCAGCGCCAACAGCAACACCGAGACGATCAGGAACACGACGCCGTCGGCCCAGAGCGGCCAATCGGTCAGCCAGCTGGACCCGGCCGCGGCAAGTGCGCCGCCGCTGAGCATCAGCAAGAACATGTCGCCCGTCAGCGCTTCTGCGGCGGCGAGCACCAGTGCGAAGATCAGCCAGATCAGCGCGACGGGCATGCGGCCAGAATACGCGTGATCGGCCTTTGCCGGGCTGAACAACTACACTGCGAGATCATGTGGTGTCCCAGTGTTTCGCTGTCGCTGTGGGCCAACGCCTGGCTGGCAGGCAAGGCCGCGCCCGACGACGTCTTGGATGCGTTATCACTGTGGGCGCCAACGCAATCGGTGACGGCGTACGATGCGGTCGCCGCAGGCCACACCGGGCTGCCGTGGCCCGACGTGCACGACGCCGGCACTGTCTCGCTGCTGCAGACACTGCGCGCCGCGGTTGGCCAAAACCGGTCACGAGGGACGATTCATGTGGTGCTGCCGGTGCCGGGTGACGTGCGCGGGCTTACGCCCGGCACGCAGTTCGAACGCGACGCGATTGCCGCGGGCGAGGCGGTGATCATCACCAACCGCGACGATTCCACGACCGCAATCGGGCTGGTGCCCGAATTCACCTATGGCGACACCGATACCGACGACGGTTCACCAGAACTGTGCGCGCTGTCGTGGATGGTGTACTCCCTGCCCAGCGCACCCACACTCGAGCACCACGAATTGGGCGACGCGGAATACACGTTGCGGTCGGCAGTGCGCTCCGCTGCCGACGCCCTCGGCACCATCGGACTGGGGTCCGCCGCCAGTGACGTCGCCGACCCGCGGGGTCTGGTCGAGCAGATGCTGGAATCCGCACGGCAACACCGAATTCCCGAGCACGCACCGTCGCGCGCACTGCGGGTGCTGGAAAATGCCGCGCATGTGGACGCGATCATCGCGGTGAGCGCTGGCCTGAGTCGATTGCCGACCGGAAACTCCTCGTCGGAAACCCAGATCGCCAACGACGCCCTGCGACCGCTTGCCGCCGTGGTTCGCACGGCGCGGATGGCCGCGATCGTGGCGATCCTGCGCTCCGCCTGGCCGGAGTAGCCAGATGGTCTAGCCGCATTCCGGCGCAACGCAGTGCGGAGGACGGCAGGGCTCACCATTGCTGCTGGCCAGACAGCCCGGCACCGGATCCGCGCCGCTGACCCGCGCGGGCGGGCGACCGTACCGCAGTTCGTCGATCAACCTCGCGGCCAATGCCGCGAATCGTCGATCGGCGTTGGGCGTGGCGGCGCGGGCGAATCCCATCCCCGCCGCCTCGGCCTGCTTCCGCAGTTCGTAGTCGAGATCCCACACCACCTCGATATGGTCCGCGACAAACCCGATGGGACAGAAGATTACCGCCCCGGCGCCGGCTTTCTTGCCAGTCTGAGCCAGCGCCGCCAAATGGTCGGCGACATCGGGCTCTAGCCAGGGAATCTGCGGCGGACCCGATCGCGACTGCCACGCCACGTCATAGTCCGCATATCCCGCGGCCGCCGCGACCAACCTTGCGGCATAAGCGACTTGCCTGCTGTAGAGCTCGGGACCGCAACGCCGGTCGGCGGCGACGGGGATCGAATGTGCGGTGAACACCAGCCGCGCGTCAGGGGGCACGGTCCTGGCCGCAGCCGCAATGGCGTCGGCGAACATCTCGACGAAGAGTGGATGGTCGAAATAGGGTCGCAGCTTTACCAGTTCGGGCGCATCGGCACCCGCCGCCTGCCGCGCCCGGGCAATGTCCTCCACATACTGTGTGCAGCTGGAATAACCACTCCACGCCGACGTGACGAACACCGCTGCACGGCGGACACCGTTGTCGCGCATCGCCGTAACGGCATCTTCGACGTAGGGTTCCCAGTTGCGGTTGCCGAAATACACCGGCAGGTCCTGCTCTACCCGCAATTCGGTCATCAGCGCTCGGTTGATCGCGTTGATCGGCGATACGCCGCCGAAATGCATATAGTGCTCGGCTACGGCGTCAAGCCGCTCAGCCGGCACGCCGCGGCCCCGGGTGACGTTCTCCAGGAACGGCCGCACCTGCTCGGGTCCCTCCGGCCCGCCGAAGGACAATAGCAGGACGGCATCGAACTTCATTACGGTCTAAAGCAATCCGCTTTTAAAGCAATTGGGTGCTGGCGCCGCCGTCGGCGTAGATGATCGTCCCGGTGGTCGCCGGCAGCCATTCGGACAGCAACGCACACACCGTCTTGGCGACCGGCGTGGGGTCCTTCATGTTCCAACCGACCGGAGCCCGCTGGTCCCAACCCTCTTCCAGCAGCTGTATCTGGGCGCCGGCCTCGTCGCCGAGCGCACCACCGACGATCGCGCTCATCGCCAACGTCCGGATTGGGCCTGCGGCAACAAGATTCGAGCGAACACCGAACTTACCGGCTTCGCGTGCCACGAATCGGTTGACCGACTCCAGCGCGCTCTTGGCCACCGTCATCCAGTTGTAGGCCGGCATGGCCCGGCTCGGGTCGAAATCCATGCCGACGATGGAGCCGCCGGAATTCATAATCGGCAGTACCGCTTTGGCCAGCGAGGCATACGAGTAGGCCGAGATGTGAATGCCCTTGGCAACGTCTTCGTACGGTGCGTCGAAGAACGGGTTGATGCCCATTCCCGTTTGCGGCATGAAGCCGATCGAGTGCACCACCCCGTCGATCTTGTTGCCTTCGCCGATCACCTCGGTGATCCGGTCGGCCAGGGTGTCGAGGTGCTTCTCGTTCTGCACGTCGAGTTCCAACAGCGGCGCCTTTTCCGGCAACCGGTCTGCGATGCGCTGAATCAGCCGCAGCCGGTCGAATCCGGTCAGCACCAACTGCGCCCCGGCTTCCTGGGCCACCTTGGCGATGTGAAACGCGATCGAGGAGTCGGTGATGATCCCGGTGACCAGGATCCGTTTGCCTTCGAGCAGTCCTGCCATGTCCGTCCTAATCTTGTGGTTCCGTCAGTGCCCCATGCCCATGCCGCCATCGACGGGGATGACCGCGCCGGCGATGTAGCTCGCATCCTCGGACGCCAGGAAGCTGACCACCCCGGCGACCTCCTCGGCAGTGCCGACCCGCTTGGCCGGGATGAATTCCAGCGCACCCGCCTGAATCCGCTCGTCCAGCGCGCGGGTCATCTCGGTGTCGATGTAGCCGGGGGCCACCACGTTCGCGGTGACCCCGGCCTTGGACAGCTCCCTGGAGATCGAGCGGGCCATGCCGATCAGGCCGGCCTTGGATGCCGCGTAGTTGGACTGGTTGCCGATGCCCCAGCTACCGGAGACCGAACCCACGTAGATGATCCGGCCGAAGCGCTTATTCTGCATGCTTCGCGATGCCCGCTGGGTCACCCGGAACGCCCCGGTGAGATTGGCGTTGATGACCTTCTCGAACCTCTCCTCGGTCATCCGGATGAGAAAGGCGTCCGCGGAGATGCCGGCGTTGGACACCAGCACCTCGACCGCGCCCTGGTGCTCCTCGACCTCTTTGAAGGCGCGGTCGACGGCGTCGTTGTCGGTGACGTCGCACTCGACGGCGAACAGCCCCTCGGGCGCACCGGATCCGCGATGCGTCACGGCCACCTTGTGGCCGTCACCGGCGAGCCGCTGTGCGATCGCCAGACCGATGCCGCGGTTTCCGCCCGTCACCAGGACTGAGCGGGATACGAAGGGCGGCTTGCCCCCGGCGGGAGCGCTCTCGGTGGCAGTCACCCCGACAACCTATCCTCTCGGCGCGGCAGCACCGCAATGTCCCCCTCTGGCTCGCGAGCGTAACGCCACGGCGAATTTCGGCCGGCGGATTCGCCGCAGGGTTACGCTCGCGAGCGTTGTCGGCCTCTATCGGCACACTTCGGTCCATGAACGACCCATTCTTGGGCAGCGAAGCCCTGGCCGCGGGCATCTTTACCCGCTATGAGTTGCGCAGTCGGTATGTCGTGCTGCACAAAGACGTGTACGTGCCGCGGAACACCGAGTTGACGGCGGCGCTGCGCCAAGGCGTGCTGGCTGCGGTCTCGTCGTCGCGGCGGCCTCGCCGGTTTCTCGGCGTCTGCTCTGCACGGCGCGCGATGGATTGACTCGGATGAGCCGGCGGCGATCATTGACACCAACCGCCGCCATGCTGCTGGCGTGGTGGTCTGGGAGGAGCGGATCGAGCCCGACGAGATCGCGGTCGTTGATGGTGTCCGTTTGACTACGCCGGCTCGGACAGCGCTTGACCTGGCCCGACGATGCCCGCTGGACGCCGCCGTCGCTGCGGTCGACGCCCTCGCGCAGGCGACTGAGTTGAAAATGGCCGACGTGGAGCTGTTGGTCGACCGCTATCGGGGGCGCCGGGGTATGAAGGCCGCGCGAGCCGCCCTCGAGCTGGTAGACGGCGCGCTCAGTCACCCAAAGAGACTTGGCTGCGCCTGCTGTTGATCCGGGCAGGCTTCCCGCGACCCCAGACGCAAATCGTGATTCGCAACGAATGGGATTGGACCGATGCGGTTTTGGATATGGGCTGGGAGGACATCAAGGTCGCAGTGGAGTACGAAGGCGACCAGCATCAAACCAGTCGCTACCACTACGTGAAGGACATTCGACGGCTGGAGAAAGTGGAGCGGCGCTACGGCTGGATCGTGGTTCGGGTGGTCGCCGAAGATCACCCCCTGGACATCATTCGCAGAGTGCGGTAGGCACGGGATTCGCGAGCGTAACCCCACTGCGAAATCTCGAGGCAAAAATCGCCGCCCGGTTACGCTCGCGGGCAGGAGGGTCCGCCGGAACGCCGAACGCGGAACTGGCTCAGTTGGGCAGGCGCCGGTTGATCAACAGCGCCGCCACCGCGGCCAGCGCCAGCACCAGCGAACCCAGCCGCAGCCAGCCGACACTGGCGTCGCCCTTGATCGTCTCGTGGCCGATCTGCTCCTGCAGCGTCGCGTACACCTGCTTCAACTCCTGCAGAGTCGCGGCGCTGTACGCATTACCGCCGGAGAGCGAGGCCACCTTCTTCATCGTCTCGTCGTCGACGGGCACCGGCTGGCGCTGGTCGTTGATTTCGACGAACCCGTACGGGGTGCCGAACGAGATCGTCGAGATCGGCACGCCCTGGTCCTTGGCGGTACGCGCAGCGGTGTAGGCCCCCTTGGGGTTATCCGGGTTGGTCGGCATCGTTTCCTTGCCATCGGAGAACAACACGATGCGCGCCGGGGGTGGCGTGTCACCGCCGCCGATTACCGCACCGACCGTGGCGATGGCCTGCAGGGCGGTGAAGATGGCCTCCCCGGTGGCGGTGCGGTCGGCGAACTGCAACTTGTCGAGGCCGACCTTGGTCGCCGTCCGGTTGGTCGTCGGCTGCACCAGCACGGTGGCGGTGCCCGCGTACGCGATCAGCCCGAGGTTGATGCCCGGGGTCAGCTCGTCGGCGAATTGCTTGGCGGCCTCCTGCGCGGCGACCATCCGGTTTGGTGCGACGTCGTTGGCGCGCATCGACTGCGACACGTCGATCACCAGCATCACCACTGCACGGTTGCGCGGAATCTGGACATCGGTCGTCGGCCCCGCCATCGCGATGGTGAGCAGCAGCAACGACAACACCAGCAAAATCGCCGACAGGTGCCGCCACTGACTGGGCCGCTTGGGAGCGACGCTGTCCAGCAGCTCGGTGTTGGCGAACCGCAGCATCCGCCGCTGGCGGGCCAGCTGCATCACGACATACAGCACGGCGATGCCCACGACCACGAACAGGAAGAGGAAATACCACGAGTGTGCGAAGCCGGACAGCGTCATCGGTCCGAGCAGCGGCAGCGTCACTGGCGCCCCGCCAACGACCCACGCCTGCGGGACTCAACGAAACGGACGATGTCGGCGATCCAGTCCCGGTCGGTGCGCAGCGACAGCAGCGGCGCACCGCAGCTGCGCAGCGTGCGCGCGACCTCGGCGCGGTGGGCCGCCGCGGCCCGGGCGAAGTCGTCACGCAATTGCGCATCGATGGTGTACTCGCGGGTGACTCCGCTTTCGGCGTCCTGCAGGACGACCTCACCGACATCGGGAAGCTCGACGTCGCGAGGATCGAGCACCTCGATGCCGAGCACCTCGTGCCGTCCGGCTATCCCGCGCAGCGGACGGGTCCAGTTGATCGGGCCCAGGAAATCGCTGATGATGACGGCCATTCCGCGGCGGCGCTGGGGCCGTCGCAACGCGTCGATGGACCTGCCCAGATCACCGCGCACCCCCGGCGGCGCCTTGGGCATGGTCGCGATGGTGCGCAGCAGTGTGTGCTGATGCTGACGCCCGCTGCGGGCCGGCACTCGCGTCATGGTCGCGCCGTTGTCGATCAGGGCGCCGAACCGGTTGCCGCCACCGCTGTTGAGGAAGTTGATGGCGGCCGCCGCCGCCACGGCGAGATCGCGCTTCTCGCAGAAGGCGGTGCCGAAGTCCAGGCTGGCCGACAGGTCGACGACCAGCCACGTCTCCAGTTCGCGGTCGGCGATCATTTGCCGAACATGCGGGTGAGTGGTGCGCGCGGTCACCGACCAGTCCATCCGGCGCACGTCGTCGCCGGGTTGGTAGAGCCGTGACTCCCCCGGCTCGGAGCCCGGGCCCGGGATCAGCCCCAGGTGATCGCCGTGCAGAACACCGTCGAGCTTGCGGGTCACCGTCAGTTCAAGAGTGCGCAGCGCCGCCGCGAGCTTCGGGTCATCGAGGTCGCCACGCTGCATCGACGGCGGGTGCACGGGAGCCCCGGCTTTTGCGGCGGGGTGCGTGTCGGTCACCGACCGGCAACGGTAGCGGCGGTCGCGGTCTGCATCACCGGACTCACCGAATGTCCTTGTTGCGGAACGGCGTTGATCTGCGGCATGGCAACCGTCTGCATGACACGGCTGATAACGATCTCCGGCGAGATTTCGTCGGCGAGCGCGTCATAGGTGAGCACCAACCGGTGGCGCAGCACGTCGGGAATGACGTCGACGACGTCCTGCGGGATGACGTAGTCGCGGCCTCGCACCAGCGCCAGCGACCGCGCGGCCGCAATGATGCCCAGCGACGCACGCGGCGACGCACCGAAGGCGATCCAGCTCTTCACGTCGTTCAGGCCCAGCTGCTCGGGGGTGCGGGTGGCGAAGACGACCCGCACCACATAGTCGACCAGCGCGTGGTGGACGAAGTTGTTGGCCGCGATGTCCTGCAGCCGCACCAGATCACCCGTGCTCAGGATCTGCTTGGGCTCCGGCGGCCGCACACCCATCCGGTAGATGATCTCCCGCTCTTCTTCGGGCGACGGGTAGCCGACGTTGATCTTGAACAGGAAGCGGTCGCGCTGCGCCTCCGGCAGCGCGTACACGCCCTCGTGCTCGATCGGGTTCTGCGTCGCCATCACCAGAAACGGGTTCGGCAACGGGAAGGTCTTACCGCCGATGGACACCTTGCGTTCCTGCATGACCTCCAGCAACGCCGACTGCACCTTGGCCGGGGCCCGGTTGATCTCGTCGGCGAGCAGGAAGTTGGCCACCACCGGCCCGAGCTCGGTGTCGAACTCTTCCTTGCCCTGCCGGTAGATGCGGGTACCGATGATGTCGGTCGGCACCAGGTCGGGCGTGAACTGGATGCGCGAGAACGTCCCACCGACCACGCGGGCGAAGGTCTCCACCGCCAGCGTCTTGGCCACACCGGGAACACCCTCGAGCAACACGTGGCCTTTGGACAGCAGCCCGACCAGCATCCGCTCCACGAGCTGGTCCTGGCCGACGATGATTCGCTTGACCTCGAAGATTGCCCGCTCCAGCGTGTGTACCTCGGCGGCCAAGGCGTCACCGCTGCCGGACGGCGCCTCATGGGCGCCCGCGCCCGGGTAACCGCCGGCGCCCGGGGGCAACCCACCTGCTGATGTCATCAACACCCTCCACAGCTCATTCAGACACGACTGCTGACACGACCGAATGTCGCGGGGCAGCGGCGTGCCCGCGTTCAACTATTCCAGGCCTCTTGGATTCCGTCGACGCCACCGTTCGCTGAGGCGCGATTCGACCCGGGTCAGTACTCGATGATCCGGGTCAGAAACGGCGTCATGCCGGGCTTACGTACCGGGCTGACGGTGACTTTGCCGGCCAGGCTGGATGCCTCCAGCATCTGGCCGTTGCCCAGGTACATGGTGACGTGCTGACTGCCGTTCGGGCCGTAAAAGATCAGGTCACCGCGCCGGGCCTCATTCTGGGGGATGTGACGGCCGGCGTTGTACTGGTCACCGGAGAACCGCGGGATCAGCACGCCGACTCCGGCGAAGGCGTAGCGCATCAGCCCCGAGCAGTCGAAGCCGGTGATGTTGGCGCCGTCGCCGACACCCTTGCTCGGGCCTTCCGGACTGCCGCCGCCCCACGAGTACGGGACGCCCATCTGTGATCCGGCCCGCCGGATCACGTACTCGATGGCCTGCCGGCCGTTGGCCCGGGGGATGCGGCTGGGGCTGGTGTTGTCACCGGCCGGGGTGCCGCCCAGGTTGATGCCGAGCCCGCCGAGGAATTGCTTACCCAAGTCGAGTGTGGTCTGGGTGGCCTGAGCGGTGGCCTGCAGCGAGGCGTTGGCGACGGACAGCGGATCTCCCGGCGCCCCGGCACTGATCGTCGCCGGCAGGGTGGGGTCCCACTGGCCAGGGTCGGCGGTGGCGCCAGGGGCGACAGACAACAGCAGCCCGGTCACCACGGCGGTGATCCAGGCCAGGTTGAAAAGGCGAAAAGGTCTGCGGCGCATGGCTCCTCGTTAGTACTCGATATAGCGGATTACGAACGGCGTCATGCCGCTGGTGCGCACCGGCGCGACGCGCACCTTCAAGCCGATGTCGGGAGCCTCGAGCATCTGGCCCTCGCCGAGGTAGATCGTCACGTGCTGGCTGCCGCCCGGGCCGTAGAAGATGACGTCACCACGGCGCATCTGTGAGGACGGGATCTTGCGGCCCATGTTGTACTGCGAACCCGAGTAATGCGGCAGCCTGATGCCCACCCCGGCAAACGAGTACAGGACCAGCCCCGAGCAGTCGAAGCCGGTGATGCCGGCGCCGGAGTCGATTCCCTTGCTGGGGCCGGCGGCGTTGCCGCCACCCCAGGAATAGGGCACCCCTATCTGCGACATCCCGCGCCGGATCACGTACTCCGAGGCCTGCCGCCCGTAAACCCGCGGAATCCGTCCCTGCGCCGACCCCGTGGGGGCGTTGGTGATGCCGGTGTCGGTGGGTTTGAGGATGCCCAACTGCTGCAGGAAGTTCCGCCCCATCTGCCCGGTGACCTGTGCGGAGGTTGCCGAGTAACCCAACACCTGGTTCACCACCGCGATCGGGTCGCCGGGGATGTTGGCGCTGGGAATCGCCGGCAAGGTGGGGTCCCAGCCGTCCCACTTGCGTCCACCCGGCGGCGGGGGGCCGCCAGGCGCTCCGGGATCCCAGCGGTCGCCCGACACCGGAACGGTGCCCTGCCCGCCTCCGGCGGACCAGCGCGCGGCGTCGAGTTTGGCCTGTGCCGCGTCACGTTCGGCGGCCAGACGAGCGACCTGCTCGCGTTGCTGGTCGAACTTTTGCCGGCTGTCGGTGAGCGCTTTCACCGCGGCGTCCTGGCTGGATTTGGCGTCGGCGGCCGCCTTGTCGGCCTTCTCCTTGGCTTGTCGCGCCGCGGACTCTTTGTTCACCTGTTCTGTCCTCGCACGCAGCAGGTTGGCCATCATCGTCTGGGAGCTGGCCGTCAATGTCTGAGTGGTGGTCGCGGCGGCGATGATGTCTTCGGGACTTCTGGCGGTCAGGTAGCTGCCCGACGGGCCACCCATATAGGTGGCGGCCGCGAAGGTGTTGAACCGGCGTTGGGCAGCCGCGATGGCCGTGTTGGCGTCCTTGACCGATTGCTGGCTGACCTCGAGCTCATGCGTGGCGGCGCCGGCGTTGTCGCGCGCGGTTTCCACGTCGACCAGGGCCTTGTTGACGCTTTGTTGTTCGGTCTGGACTTCGGCGCTCAAATCTTCCAGCCGTTGGTTGGCCTTGGCGACCTCGGCGATCAGCGCGCCCATGGTGTCGGCGCCGGGGTCGGCGGCCGACAGCCCCGGTGTGCAGGCCAGCAGGGCGACACTCAGGAGCGACGGAATGGCCGGCCGCACCAACCTTGCGGCTGGTCGCGAAGCAGCGCCACGACGGGTCCGTCTCATTCGCAGGTCTCCTACGGCTTAACGCACACGGGAGGCGCAGGTCACAATTTTCACACAAAGCGCCAAAGACAACAGGAGCATCATTTGCACCGTACGTCACATCTGATGGCGGGGAAACGTGAGTCACAAACTGCGTTCTGGAAGTGCGTTTAATGTGACCGAATGGTGACCTGCGGGGTTTGCCGCACGAAATTACGGACTCGCAAACCAAGCCTCGTCGTAGCCCGGAAAAGGTGAAAGCGAGTGCTTAGACGCCCTTGGCGGGCACTACCACCTCAGTCTCGGCGACATCTGCCGAAGTTGCTGATCGCCTGCTTCGCAGCTGCATGTACCGGGTGCCGACGGCCGCCGCGAGCACCGCAATCAACAGGAAAATTGTCAACCCGGTCCAGGGAAACTCCGGAGTGCTCAGTTCGTTCAGAAAGTTGTTTGCGGACTGCACCGGGTTGCCGGTTTTGGAGTGGTCTTCGCCTGCCTCGAGCGTGACGCGCGGGTAATGCGTGCTGTAGCTGCCGACGTAGTTCGGGCTGAGTGTCAGGACCGTGGCGTCCGGGTAGTCGGCGCCGACCACCGTGGCGATGTCTCGCAGGGGTGTGTCATTGGGCGGGTTGTGGTCGAGCAGCACGATCTTGAGGTCGATGCCCTCGGCGTGGGCCTTGCCGACCACCTCGAGCAGCCCCGGCACAGCAACCGGGGGCGCGCTGATGCCGTCCGCCTTCACCTGGGCCTTGATGACGGTCATGTCCACGTCCTGCGGGATATAGAGCGGCAGCATGTCCCCGGTCATGACGTCCTTCCTGCCTCACCACCACACGAGTGCTAAGGGCACGTTACGCGACCTCACCCAAGGGGCTTCCAACACGCGCCTCGCCCGACAAGACTGAACTATGAGTGCCGCGTATTGCAGGACAAGCGTACTGTTAAAGTGGCATCGTTTGTTACACGCTGTAAGGAGCACCGCCGACACAGCCCCGTCGGCGGAAGAACTTAATTCTCGGGAGTTGATGTGAGCAGCAAAGATTCGGTGAACTCGTTCGAAGCCCGCGACACCCTGGAGGTCGGCGACAAGAGTTACCAGATCTATCGTCTCGACGCCGTTCCCAATACCAAGAAACTCCCCTACAGCCTCAAGGTCCTGGCCGAGAACCTGCTGCGCAACGAGGACGGCAGCAACATCACCAAAGAGCACATCGAGGCCATCGCGAACTGGGATCCGGACGCCGAGCCCAGCATTGAGATCCAGTACACGCCTGCGCGTGTCGTGATGCAGGACTTCACCGGCGTGCCCTGCATCGTCGACTTGGCGACCATGCGCGAGGCCATCGGCGATCTGGGCGGCAAGGCCGAGAAGGTCAACCCGCTGGCGCCGGCCGATCTGGTGATCGACCACTCGGTGATCGCCGACCTGTTCGGCCGCGAGGACGCCTTCGAGCGCAACGTCGAGATCGAGTACGAGCGCAACGGCGAGCGCTACCAGTTCCTGCGCTGGGGGCAGGGCGCGTTCGACGACTTCAAGGTGGTGCCGCCGGGGACCGGCATCGTGCACCAGGTCAACATCGAATACCTGGCACGAGTGGTGATGTCCCGCGCCGACGGCGAGGGAAAGCTGACTGCCTATCCCGACACCTGCGTCGGCACCGACTCGCACACCACGATGGTCAACGGCCTCGGTGTTCTCGGCTGGGGCGTCGGTGGCATCGAAGCCGAGGCGGCCATGCTCGGCCAGCCGGTGTCGATGCTGATCCCGCGAGTCGTCGGCTTCAAGCTGACCGGCGAGATCCAGCCGGCCGTCACCGCCACCGACGTCGTGCTGACCGTCACCGAGATGTTGCGCAAGCACGGCGTGGTCGGCAAGTTCGTCGAGTTCTACGGCGAAGGTGTGGCCGAGGTGCCGTTGGCCAACCGCGCCACGCTGGGCAACATGAGCCCCGAATTCGGTTCCACCGCAGCCATTTTCCCGATCGACGAAGAGACCATCTCGTATCTGAAGTTCACCGGACGCAACGAGGAGCAGCTGGCACTGGTCGAGACCTATGCCAAAGAACAGAGCATGTGGCACGACCCCAAGCACGAGCCGAAGTTCTCGGAGTACCTCGAGCTCGACCTGTCCACCGTGGTGCCGTCGATCGCCGGACCCAAGCGACCGCAGGACCGCATCGCGTTGTCGGAGGCCAAGTCCACGTTCCGCGAGCAGATCACCAACTACGTCGGCGACGACCCCGACAAGAAGGAGTACTCGAAGCTCGACGAGATGGTCGACGAGACCTTCCCGGCCAGTGACCCGGGCCAGCCCACGAGCTGCGACGACGAAGGCCACGAGGTGTACTCGGCCGCCGCACATGCGAATGGCCGGGTCAGCACCCCGATACCGGTGAAGTCCGAGGAACTGGGCGATTTCGTGCTCGACCACGGCGCGGTGGTGATCGCGGCCGTCACGTCGTGTACCAACACGTCCAACCCCGAGGTGATGCTGGGTGCAGCGTTGCTGGCCCGCAACGCGGTCGAAAAGGGACTGTCCTCCAAGCCGTGGGTGAAGACCACGATGGCGCCCGGATCCCAGGTGGTCAGCGACTATTACGACAAGGCCGGCCTGTGGCCGTATCTGGAGAAGCTCGGCTTCTACCTCGTCGGCTACGGCTGCACCACCTGCATCGGCAACTCCGGGCCGCTGCCCGACGAGATCTCAAAAGCGGTGAACGACAACGACCTTTCCGTCGCGGCCGTACTGTCGGGCAACCGCAACTTCGAAGGCCGCATCAATCCGGACGTGAAGATGAACTACCTCGCGTCGCCGCCGTTGGTGATCGCCTACGCGCTGGCCGGGTCGATGGACTTCGACTTCGAGGAGGAGCCGCTGGGCACAGATAAAGAGGGCAAGGATGTCTATTTGAAGGACATCTGGCCGTCGCAGCAGGATGTCTCCGACACCATCGCCTCGGCGATCAACCAAGAGATGTTCACCAAGAACTACGCCGACGTGTTCAAGGGCGACGAGCGTTGGCGCAACCTGCCGACCCCGAGTGGCAATACCTTTGAGTGGAACCCGGATTCGACGTACGTGCGCAAGCCGCCGTACTTCGAGGGGATGTCCGCCGAGCCGGAACCGGTCAGCGACATCGCCGGCGCCCGGGTGCTGGCGCTGCTGGGTGACTCGGTGACCACCGACCACATCTCCCCCGCGGGCGCCATCAAGCCGGGCACCCCGGCGGCGCAGTACCTCGACGAGCACGGCGTGGAACGCAAGGACTACAACTCCTTCGGCTCGCGGCGCGGCAACCACGAGGTGATGATTCGCGGCACGTTCGCCAACATCCGGCTGCGCAACCTGCTGCTCGACGACGTATCCGGCGGCTACACCCGCGACTTCACCCAGGATGACGCGCCACAGGCCTTTATCTACGACGCCGCGCAAAACTATGCGGAACAAGACATTCCGCTGGTGGTGCTCGGCGGTAAAGAATATGGCTCCGGCTCGTCTCGTGACTGGGCGGCCAAGGGCACGCTGCTGCTGGGCGTGCGGGCGGTGATCGCCGAGTCGTTCGAGCGCATCCACCGCTCCAACCTGATCGGTATGGGCGTCATCCCGCTGCAGTTCCCCGACGGAAAGTCCGCGAAGGATTTGGGACTGGACGGCACCGAGGTCTTCGACATCACCGGTATCGAAGAGCTCAACGACGGCAAGACACCCAAGACGGTGCATGTCAAGGCCAGCAAGGACTCCGGCGATCCGATCGAGTTCGATGCCAAGGTTCGCATCGACACCCCCGGTGAAGCCGACTACTACCGCAACGGCGGCATCCTGCAGTACGTGCTGCGCAACATGCTGAAGTCCGGCTGACACCGGACTCGCCCCAACTACAAAGCCATCCCGTGCCTAAGGTCAGCGAGGACCATCTGGCGGCTCGCCGCCGTCAGATCCTCGACGGCGCCCGCCGTTGCTTCGCCGAATACGGATATGACAAAGCGACGGTTCGGCGTCTCGAGCAGGCCATCGGAATGTCGCGCGGCGCGATCTTCCATCACTTCCGGGACAAGGACGCGCTGTTTTTCGCACTGGCGCACCAGGATGCCGAGCGCATGGCCGACGTCGCGACCCGCGAGGGTCTCATCCAGGTGATGCGCGACATGCTCGCCGCGCCTGACCAGTTCGACTGGCTGGCCACCAGGCTGGAGATCGCCCGCAAGCTGCGCAACGACCCCGAGTTCAGCCGCGGGTGGGCGGAACGCTCCGCAGAGCTGGCGGCGGCGACGACCGATCGGCTGCGTCGGCAAAAGGAAGCTCACCGGGTACGCGACGACGTCCCCGGCGATGTCTTGCAGTGCTATTTGGAACTCGTGCTCGACGGGTTAGTGGCACGGCTGGCGTCGGGCGAAGACCCGCAGCGGCTCGCCGCCGTACTCGACCTGGTGGAAAACTCGGTGCGGCGCCACTGATTTGGTGGCCGAGCGTAACGCCACTGCGAACAAAGGGACAGGATTTCGCAGTGGCGGTACGCTCGCGGCCTATCGGGATGGTGGCGGGAGACGCTACCTCTGGCGGGAGACGTGATTGGGGCCGCCGCGGCTGCGCATCGTGGTCCCCGACTCGAGCAGCATGCTGTGAACGGATCCGTATGATCTGCCGGTGGTAGCCACCAGCTTGCGGATGCTGGCCCCGCCTTCATAGGCGTTGCGCAGCTCGTGCAACAACTGATCGCGTGTCTTCTTCGACTTCCTGGTCAGGTTTTTCACGGGCCCCCTCCACGCTTCAACACCAGCCGAAGCATTTAGCGTAAGAACCCGTCGTCGATGGCGCGGCAGTTTGGCCGAAATCGTTTGCGGCTCCGCGCTTAACTCAGGCCAGCTCGATCAGATCCCGGTACTCGTCGGACCAATAGTCCTCGGTGCCGTCGGGCAACAGCACGACACGCTGGGGGTCCAGCGCCTCGGCGGCGCCCGGGTCGTGCGTCACCAGCACCACCGCGCCCCGGTAGCTGCGCAACGCGTCGAGCACCTGCTCGCGCGATGCGGGATCGAGATTGTTGGTCGGCTCGTCGAGCAGCAACACGTTGGCCGTGGACGCCACCAAGCCGGCCAGCGCCAGCCGGGTTTTCTCTCCGCCGGACAGCGTGCCCGCCGGTTGGTCGAGCTGCGGGCCGCTGAACATGAACGCCCCGAGCAGGCCGCGCAGATCCTGTTCGCCGGATTCGGGTGCGGCGTGCCGGATGTTCTGCCAGACAGTCGCGTCGTTGTCCAGGGTGTCGTGCTCCTGCGCGAAATAGCCGATCCGCAAACCGTGTCCGGGTTCGAACACCCCGGTGTCGGGCTTCTCGACGCCGGCCAGCAGTCGCAGCAGGGTGGTCTTGCCGGCGCCGTTGAGGCCCAGCACGACCACCCGCGAACCGCGATCGATAGCCAGATCGACGCCGGTGAACACTTCGAGCGACCCGTACGTCTTGCTCAGACCCTTGGCCACCAGTGGTGTGCGTCCGCATGCGGCCGGCGTCGGAAACTTGATCCGGGCCACCTTGTCGGCGACCCGCTCCTCGTCGAGTGCGGCCATCATCCGATCGGCGCGGCGCAACATGTTCTGCGCCGCAACAGCTTTGGTGGCCTTGGCGCCCAGCTTGGCGGCCTGGGTGCGCAGTGCGGCCGCTTTGCGTTCGGCGTTGGCGCGTTCCCGGCGGCGACGCTGCTCGTCGGTGGCCCGGGCGTCGAGATACTTCTGCCAGCCCATGTTGTAGACGTCGACCTCGCCGCGCACGGCGTCCAGGTACCACACCCGATTGACGACGTCGGCGATCAAGTCGACGTTGTGGCTGATCACCACCAGCCCGCCGGTGTGGGTCCGCAGGAATTCCCGCAGCCAGCCAAGCGAGTCCGCATCGAGGTGGTTGGTCGGCTCGTCGAGCAACAATGTCGTCAGTGAACCTGTGGCCCCGGCTCCTCCTTCCGATGCGGCGAACAGGATGCGCGCCAGTTCCACCCGTCGACGCTGTCCGCCGGACAGGGTGCGCAGTTGCTGCGTCAGTACCCGTTCGGCCAGGCCCAGGCTGGCGCAGATGCGGCCGGCTTCGCTTTCGGCGCCGTAGCCGCCGAGGGCGACGAAACGTTCCTCCAGCTGGCCATAGCGGCGGATCGCGCGGTCGCGCGCGTCGTCGTCGGCGACCTCGGCCATCAGCGCCCGCTGCTTCTCCAGCTCGGTCAGCAGCACGTCCAGTCCGCGAGCCGACAGCACCCGGTCGCGGGCCAGCACGTCAAGGTCACCCTCTTTTGGATCCTGTGGCAGGTAACCGATTTCGCCGATTCGGGTCACCGACCCGGCATACGGTTCGGTTTCGCCGGACAGGATGCGCAGCGTGGTGGTCTTGCCCGCCCCGTTGCGTCCGACCAACCCGATGCGGTCGCCGGGCTGCACCCGCAGGTCCGGCCCGTCCGGCGAGAGCAGGATGCGCGCACCAGCGCGGACCTCCAGGTCCGTGGCCGTGATCACGATCGAGCTCCTGTGAGTTATTTGTCGTCGGTGAACACCGGTGGCCGCCGCTCGGCGCGCGCGGCAACCGCTTCTTCGAAGTTGGCGGTGAGCAGACGGACGAAAAGCTGTCCCAAGCCTTCGGCTTGCATGTGCCCTTCCAGGCTACCGGCGTCCAGTCCACTCCAGAGTGTGCGTTTGGTCAACTCAATTCCGGGCCGGGAGAACATCGTCATCCGTGCCGCGATCGCATAGCAGGTGTCCAGCAGCTGGCCTTCGGGCACCTGACACGACACCAGCCCGATCCGCTCGGCTTCGTCGGCGCTGACGTCCCGGCCGGTCAGCATGATCTCGAACGCACGCGACGATCCGATGGCCCTGGGCAACAGGTAGCTCAGCCCCAGCTCGCTGGCGGTCAGCCCGTTGTTGATGCCCGCGGCGCGGAAATAGGCGCTGGTCGAGGCCACCCGGATGTCGGCGGCCAGCGCCAGACACAGTCCGCCGCCGATGGCTGGGCCGTTGACCGCGGCGATCACCGGCTGGTGCAGCCGCCGCAGCGCCAGGATGACGTCGTCGAGGAGCTCCATGGACCGCAGCGCATAGGTCGGCCGGGTCAGACCTTCGACGTTGGGCACAGCACCCGCCGACTTGTGATCGGCGCCGGACGAGAACCCCCGGCCCGCACCGGTCAGCACCACCACCCGGACGGAATTGTCGTAGCTGACTTTCTCCAGCGCCTCTTTGAGCGGCACCATGACGTCGAACGCCATCGAGTTCATCCGCTCGGGCCGGTTGAGGGTTATCAGTGCGACCCCGGGACGCGGGTGTTCAACGAGGACCAAATTCACCCTAGAAAGGTAGCGCGTGCGGCCCTCGTACCGCGCTTCGTCAGACTTCTCGAGGCTCCGCCGCGTCCACGTCGAAGGCCTTGACCTGCTGTACCAGGTCCTCCAGGGCCGCCGGTGGCAGCGCCCCGGGCTGGTTGAACAGCAGTTTGCCCTTCTTGAAGGCCATCAGCGTGGGGATGGACCGGATCTGGGCTGCCGCCGCCAGCTGTTGTTCGGCTTCGGTGTCGACTTTGGCGTGCACCACGTCGGGATGCTTTTCCGAGGACGCCTGGAACGTCGGCGCAAACGCCCGACACGGTCCGCACCAGGACGCCCAGAAGTCCACCAGCACGATGTCGTTGCCGTTGATGGTGTCGTTGAACTGCTCAGCAGTGAGGTCTTGGGTAGTCACGTCCGGGTAACGCGGCGAAGCGGCCCGGTGTTCCCGAGCATCAGCGCTTCTGCGCCTGCTCGGCACTCATCTCCGCAGGTTACGGTTGCGTACGTTTTCCCACGTCAGCCAGACTATGCGCGAGATCAGCCACCTTATTGAAGTTCAGTGAGGGGACCGCATTGGGCCACTACATCGCCAATATCCGCGATATTGAGTTCAACTTGTTCGAGGTCCTCGATGTAGGCGCCGTCCTCGGCGCCGGACAGTACAGCGACCTGGACGTCGACACGGTCCGGACGATTGTGGCGGAGGCCGCTCGCCTGGCTGAAGGGCCGATCGCCGAATCGTTCGCCTACGCCGACCGCAACCCACCCGTGTTCAACCCGGCGACCCACACCATCAGCGTGCCGGACGAGCTGGCCAAATCGGTCGAGGCGATCAAAGAAGCCGGGTGGTGGCGGCTGGGTCTGGCCGACGAGATCGGCGGGATCGCCGCGCCGCCGCCGCTGACCTGGGCGGTCAACGAATTGATCTACTGCGCCAATCCCTCCGCCTGCTTCTTCCTGCTGGGGCCGCCGATGGCTCGAGCGCTCTACATCGAAGGCAACGAGGAGCAAAAGCGCTGGGCGGCAGAAGGGCTGGAGCGCGGCTGGCAGGCCACCATGGTGCTTACCGAGCCGGATGCGGGCTCCGACGTGGGTGCCGGCCGTACCAAAGCCATCCAACAGCCCGACGGCACCTGGCACATCGAGGGCGTCAAACGGTTCATCTCCGGCGGAGACGTCGGCGAGACCGCCGAGAACATCTTCCATCTCGTGCTGGCCAGGCCCGAAGGCGCCGGGCCGGGTACCAAAGGGCTGAGTCTGTTCTACGTGCCGAACTACCTGTTCGACCCAGACACCTTCGAACTCGGTTCGCGCAACGGGGTTTTCGTTACCGGGCTGGAACACAAGATGGGGCTGAAGTCCTCGCCGACGTGCGAATTGACGTTCGGCGCAACCGATGTGCCCGCGGTCGGCTATCTGGTGGGCGATGTGCACAACGGAATCGCGCAGATGTTCACCGTGATCGAGAGCGCCCGCATGACGATCGGCGTCAAGGCCGCCGGCACGCTGTCCACGGGCTACCTGAACGCGCTGGCCTACGCCAAAGAGCGGGTCCAGGGTGCGGATCTGACCCAGATGACCGACAAGACCGCGCCGCGGGTCACGATCATGCACCACCCCGATGTGCGCCGCAGCCTGCTGACGCAGAAGGCCTACGCCGAGGGCCTGCGGGCACTGTATATGTATGCCGCGGCACACCAGGATAATGAAGTCGCACAACGTGTTTCGGGTGCGGACCCCGACATGGCACACCGCGTCGACGATCTGCTGTTACCGATCGTCAAGGGCGTGAGTTCGGAACGTGCCTTCGAAATCCTGACCGAGTCGCTGCAGACGCTGGGCGGCTCCGGCTACTTGACCGACTACCCGATCGAGCAATACCTGCGCGATTCGAAGATCGACTCGCTCTATGAAGGCACCACCGCCATCCAGGCATTGGATTTCTTCTTCCGCAAGATCGTGCGCGACCACGGCAGTGCCCTGCAGCATGTGACGGCCCAGATCAATCGCACCATCGAAACGTGTCACGAGTCGCTGAAGCCGGTAGTCGGACACCTGCAGACCGCCCTCGAAGACGTCACCGCGATGACGGGCGCCCTGACCGGGTATCTGATGTCCGCCGCCGAACACCCCACCGAGATCTACAAGGTCGGCCTGGCGTCGGTGCGGTACTTGCTGGCCGTCGGCGACCTGCTCATCGGCTGGCGACTGCTGGTGCAGGCCGACATCGCCCGTGCCGCGCTGGAGCAGGGGCCGTCGGGCAGCGACGAGGCGTTCTATACGGGCAAGATCGCGACCGCCGGTTTCTTCGCCGCGAACATGCTGCCCAGGCTGACGTCGCTGCGCAGCATCGTCGAGTCGCTCGACTGCGACATCATGCGCCTGCCCGAAGAGGCGTTCTAACGCACAGACTGCGCACAGCTCCATCGGGTAAACCCATTCGTCGAGACCCATTCACGATCGGAGAAGCGATGAATGTCCATCGGGCCCCCGGACTCAGCCGAGTCGCGATCCTCGCGGCCACCGGTGCCACCGCACTGACACTCGCGGCGTGCAGCTCGACCAGCAACCCACCGAGCGCGACGACGGCATCAAGCACCGCGGTGACCTCCTCGACGGCCGGCCCGACGAAACCATCGCGAGGACCGTCGCCCACCGGCGAACCGCAAGTCAGCGGACTGATCGCGTCGGTGTCAGGCAACTCCGCCCAGGTCACCCAGAAGGGCGGCGACGCGACGGTCAACTTCACCGACTCGACCAAAATCACCGAGGTCACCGATGCCGCGCTCACCGACGTGACCCAGGGCAGCTGCGTCAGCATACGGTCGGCCCACGGTTCCCGTGGCGGCAAGCCGATCACCGCGAAAAGCGTGCGCGTGAGCCCCGCCGTTGACGGCAAATGCCCGACGGGCAAGGAGTCCGCGCCGGATTCGACTACTACCCCACCGTCCAGCCCCTCGACGCCGACGTCCACTCCCTCGACGGCGCCGGCACGGAAATCCGACGTCGTCGGCACCGTCGCCTCCGTGGCGGATAAAACCATCAACGTGACCACCACCGACGCCAGCGGCAACCCCACGCAAACGGCCGTGACGGTCGACGATAAGACGACGTTTACCAAGCAAGCCCCGGCCAACGCGCAAGCGATCACTCAGGGCAAGTGCATGACGGCCAAGGGAACCAAGGACGGTAACGGCCCACTGCAGGCGACGACGATCAACCTGCGACCGGCTGTTAACGGCAAATGCAAACGCGACCACGACAGCTGACCCGCCGGCGTGGTCTGGCCGACATGCCAGATCTCAGACGGTAAAACCGAGAGCGCGGAGCTGCTCGCGCCCGTCCTCGGTGATCTTGTCCGGTCCCCACGGCGGGTTCCAGACCCAGTTGATCCGCAAGTCGTTGACCAGGCCGCTGCCGACCAGCGCGCTGCGCGACTGGTCCTCGATGACATCGGTGAGCGGGCAGGCCGCCGACGTCAGCGTCATGTCGATCAGCGCGACCGTGCCTTCGTCGCTCTCTTCCAGGTCCATGCCGTAGACCAGTCCCAGGTCGACGACGTTGATCCCGAGCTCCGGGTCAACCACATCGCGCATGGCCTCTTCGACGTCGGCCAGCAATTCCTCGTCGGGTGCGGCGGTTTCGCTCACTTATGAACCTCCTCAATGGCCGCGCTGGCCTGACCCACTGCCTGGTTTGCCGCGCTGGCCTGGGCCAGCGCATCTTTAAACGCCATCCAGCCGAGCAACGCGCACTTCACCCGGGCCGGGTATTTGGCCACTCCTGCGAACGCTACTCCGTCGCCCAGGACTTCTTCGTCGCCCTGCACACTTCCGCGCGAGGACACCATCTCGGTGAACGCGCTGATGGTCTTCAGCGCCTCCGGCACGCTTTGCCCGATCACCTGCTCGGCGAGCACCGACGTCGCCGCCTGGCTGATCGAACAGCCCTGTCCGTCATAGGAGACGTCGGCGACGCTGGCGCCGTCGTCAGACAACGCGACCCGCAGCGTGACTTCGTCGCCGCATATTGGGTTGACGTGAAACACCTGGGCGCCGAACGGTTCCCGTAGCCCGCGATGCTGCGGATGCTTGTAGTGATCGAGAATCACGTCCTGATAGATCTGCTCTAAGCGCACGATGCTCACGCCCTGCCGAAGAAATCCACGGCCCGCCGCACGCCCGCCACCAAACGATCGACCTCATCGAGGGTGTTGTACACCGCGAACGACGCGCGCGCGGTGGCCGCCAGGCCGAACCTGCGATGCAACGGCAATGCGCAGTGATGCCCGACCCGCACGGCGACGCCGTCGTCGTCGAGCACCTGACCGACGTCGTGTGCATGCACGCCGTCGACGACGAACGACACCGGTGAGCCGCGGTTTTCCATCGCGGCCGGCCCGATGACGCGGACACCCTCGATCCCGGACAGACCCTGCAGCGCGGCGGTCACCAGCTCGCGTTCGTGGGCTTCGACAGCGTCCATGCCGATGGCGCCCAGATAGCGGGCTGCGGCGGCCAACCCGACGACCTGCGAGGTCATCGGGGTACCCGCCTCGAACCGCTGCGGGACCGGCGCGTAGGTGGAGGCTGCCATGGTCACGGTCTCGATCATGGAGCCGCCGGTAAGAAATGGGGGCATCGCGTCCAGCAGCTCGCGACGACCGTACAACACACCGATACCGTTGGGGCCCAGCATTTTGTGTCCGGAGAAGGCGGCGAAGTCGATGTCTAACGCGTGCAGGTCGACCGGCCGGTGCGGCACCGACTGGCAGGCGTCCAGGATGGTGAGAGCACCCACTTCTCGGGCACGCGAGACGAATTCGCCGACCGGCGCCAGTGCGCCGGTCACATTCGAATGATGGCTGAATGCAACGACTTTGACACGCTCGTCGAGTTGCAGCGAGTCGAGGTCGATGCGGCCTTCGTCGGACACGCCGTACCACCGCAAGGTGGCGCCGGTGCGCCGCGCCAGCTCCTGCCACGGGACGAGGTTGGCGTGGTGCTCGAGTTCGGTGGTGACGATCACGTCGCCGGGACCGACAGCGCGCTCGAAGCGGTTGTCCCCCAGCACATACGAGATCAGGTTGAGCGACTCGGTGGCGTTCTTGGTGAACACCAGCTCGTCGGTGTCGGCGCCGACGAAGGCCGCGATGTCGGCGCGCCCTTGCTCGTAGGCGTCGGTGGCCTCTTCCATCAGCTGGTGCGCGCCGCGGTGCACCCCGCCGTTGGAGGTGGTCAGGAACTCACGCTCGGCGTCCAGCACCTGCAGCGGCCGCTGCGACGTCGCGCCGGAATCCAGATACGCCAACTGGTTTCCACCCCGCATGACGCGCTTGAGGATCGGGAAATCCGCACGGATTGCCGCGAGATCTAGAGGAGTCACCGAGACAGCCATGGTTAGGCTCCGGTTGCCGCCGTCCGCGGCGATTGCAAGCGCGGCGAAGCCGGGCGTTGCGGGTCGCCGCCATCGGCCTGGGTAAAGCGCACGTATCCGCTCTGTTCGAGCTCGTCGGCCAGTTCCGAACCACCCGATTCGGCGATGCGCCCGCCGACGAACACGTGCACATATTCGGGGTGGATGTAGCGCAGGATGCGGGTGTAGTGCGTGATGAGCAGGATGCCACCGTGCTCGGCTTCGGCGTAGCGATTCACACCCTCGCTGACCACCCGCAATGCGTCGACGTCCAGGCCAGAGTCGGTCTCGTCGAGGATGGCGATCTTGGGTTTGAGCAGTTCCAGCTGCAGGATCTCGTGGCGCTTCTTCTCGCCACCCGAGAAACCCTCGTTGACGTTGCGCTCAGCAAAGGCAGGGTCGATATCGAGGGAGGCCATCGCGGTCTTGACCTCTTTCACCCAGTGCCGCAGCTTCGGGGGTTCGCCCCGGACGGCTGTGGCTGCCGAGCGCAGAAAGTTCGACACCGAGACGCCGGGCACCTCGACGGGGTACTGCATGGCCAGAAACAGTCCGGCCCGCGCGCGCTCGTCGATGCTCATGTCCAGGACGTCGGCACCGTCCAGGGTGATCGATCCCGAGGTGACCCGGTATTTGGGATGCCCTGCGATGGCATAGGACAGCGTGGACTTGCCGGAGCCGTTGGGGCCCATCAACGCGTGCGTCTCACCGGATTTCACGGTGAGGTCGACGCCGTTGAGGATGGGGATCTCGCGCTCGCCATCGGCGGCGCTGGGATTCTCCACGCTGACGTGCAGGTCTTTGATTTCCAGAGTCGTCATGAGGCTGTTGATCTCGATTCCGTGATTTCCAGTTCGTGTTCGATGGCTGCGGTCAGGCGTTCCCGGACCTCGGGCACCGCGATCTTGGAGATGATCTCGCCGAAAAAGCCACGCACCACCAGTCGGCGGGCCTGCTCTTCCGGAATGCCGCGGGAACGCAGGTAGAACAGTTGCTCGTCGTCGAAACGTCCGGTGGCACTGGCGTGTCCGGCGCCGACGATCTCGCCGGTCTCGATTTCCAGGTTGGGCACCGAGTCGGCACGGGCGCCGTCGGTGAGCACCAGGTTGCGGTTCACCTCGAAGGTGTCGGTTCCGGTGGCTTCCGCGCGGATCAGCACGTCGCCCACCCAGACGGTGTGTGCGTCGGGCAGATTCGACTCCGGATCCCCTTGCAGCGCACCTTTGTACAGCACGTTGGACCTGCAGTCGGGGTGAGCGTGGTCGACCAGCAGCCGCGACTCGAGGTGCTGCCCATCGTCGGCGAAGTACAGACCCAACAGCTCGGCGTCCCCACCGGTGCTGGAGAACCGCACGGTGGTGGTCGTTCGCACCACCTCGCCGCCCAGCGTGACGGTGACGTGCCGCAGCACCGCATCCTTGCCGAGCCTTGCGTGGTGCGCGCTGAGGTGGACGGTGTCGTCGTCCCAGTCGGCAATCCACACGACGGTCAGCCGGGCTGCGTCGTTGACGACGAATTCCAGGTTGTCGGCGTAGGTTCCGCCGCCGCTGTGGTCTATGACGACGACCGCCTCGCCGAGTTCCTCCACCCGAATCTGCAGATGCCCGTAGGCCACTGCTCCCCTGCCCGGTCCGGTGACGGTGATGTTCACCGGCTCGGCGACCTGCGTGTCACGCCCCACGGTGACCAGCGTCGCGGAGTTGAACGACGAAAACGCTTGAGCGGCAACCCGGTCAGCGGGAACGCCGCCCTGCCCCAGCCGTTCGTCACCGCGGCGGACGGTCTCGGTTTGCACGCCGGGCTGTTCGCTCACAGTGATGCGGGCGCTGCCGCTGGCCGGCGCTGAGCCGTCGTGCAGACCGCGCAACCGGCGCAGCGGGGTGAACCGCCAGATCTCGTCGCGGCCGTGCGGGACCTCGAATGCGTCGACGTCAAAGGAGGAGAACAGCTCTCCCTTATTCAGTGCGGCTAATGAGGATCCCTGGGCTGCTGCTGTTTCAGCGGTCATCCGACCGCGCCCTCCATCTGCAACTCGATCAGCCGGTTGAGCTCCAGCGCGTACTCCATGGGCAGTTCCTTGGCGATCGGCTCGACGAACCCACGCACCACCATCGCCATCGCCTCGTCTTCGGTCAGCCCGCGGCTCATCAGGTAGAACAGCTGGTTCTCGCTGACCTTGGACACAGTGGCCTCGTGGCCCATCGTGACGTCGTCTTCGCGGATGTCGACGTAGGGGTAGGTGTCGCTGCGGCTGATCGTATCGACCAGCAGCGCATCACATTTCACGCTCGACCTGGAGCCGTGCGCTCCCTTGTTCACCTGCACCAGGCCGCGGTAGGACGTGCGGCCGCCGCCGCGGGCCACCGACTTGGACACGATGTTGCTCGACGTGTTGGGTGCCAGGTGCAGCATCTTGGCGCCGGTGTCCTGGTGCTGGTCCTCGCCGGCGAAAGCCACCGACAGTACCTCGCCCTTGGCGTGCTCGCCGGTCATCCAGACCGCCGGGTACTTCATCGTCACCTTGGATCCGATGTTGCCGTCAACCCACTCCATCGTGGCGCCGGCCTCGGCCCGGGCGCGCTTGGTGACCAGGTTGTAGACGTTGTTCGACCAGTTCTGGATGGTCGTGTAACGGCAACGGCCACCCGGCTTTACGATGATTTCCACCACCGCCGAGTGCAGCGAGTCCGACTTGTAAACGGGCGCGGTACAGCCTTCGACGTAGTGAACATAAGCGTTCTCGTCGACGATGATCAGCGTTCGCTCGAACTGGCCCATGTTCTCGGTGTTGATCCGGAAGTAGGCCTGCAACGGAATGTCGACGTGCACGCCTGGTGGGACGTAAATAAAACTGCCACCACTCCAAACGGCTGTATTCAACGCAGAGAACTTATTGTCTCCTGCTGGAATAACCGTACCGAAATATTGCTGGAATATCTCTGGTTGCTCCCGCAAACCCGTATCAGTGTCGAGGAAGATGACCCCTTGAGCCTCTAGATCCTCTCTGATCTGGTGGTAAACAACTTCCGACTCATACTGAGCCGCTACTCCAGCAACTAATCTTTGCTTTTCTGCTTCGGGAATTCCTAATCTGTCATAGGTATTTTTAATGTCTTCTGGCAAATCATCCCAAGTCGCGGCCTGCTTTTCCGTGGACCGCACGAAGTACTTGATGTTGTCGAAGTCGATGCCCTCGAGGTTGGAGCCCCAGCCCGGCATCGGCTTGCGATCGAAGATGCGCAGCGCCTTGAGCCGGTTGTTCAGCATCCACTCCGGCTCGTTCTTCTTCGCCGATATGTCGCGGACAACGGCCTCGGACAGCCCGCGCTGCGCGCTGGCGCCCGCGACGTCGGAGTCCGCCCAGCCGTAGCCGTACCGGCCCAGCGAGGCGATGGCCTCTTCCTGGGTCAGCGGTGCGGCCGTCTTACTGGCCTCTGGCGTCAATGTCATAGGGACGCTCCTTTGATGCTCGTGTTGTGTTCGGCGCGGGCTGGGCGCCGTTTGGTGCTAGGTCTTGCCGGCCGTCGGTGTGAGCGGCACGTGGGTGGTGCAGGCGCAGTCGCCGTTGACGATCGTCGCCAACCGCTGCACGTGCGTTCCGAGCACCTCCGCCATTGCCTGCTGCTCGGCTTCGCACAATTCGGGAAATTCCTCCGCGACATGCGACACCGGGCAGTGGTGCTGGCAGATCTGCACGCCGTGGATCGGTCCACCAACCCGCGTGGTGGTGGCGACGTAGCCGGCCTTGGTCAGCGCGCCCGCGACCCGCTCGGAGGCCGCCTCGACGTCGGCGTCATCGGCGCTGCCGGCCGCCTCGACACCGGCCAGGATCGAGTCGATACGTCGCCGCGCGAACGTGCGAACGGCGTCCTCGCCACCGATCTCGCGCAGTTGCCGCATGGCTGCGGCCGCCAGGTCGTCGTAGGCGTGGTCGAGCTTGGCCCGCCCGGCCGCAGTCAGCCGGAACCGCTTGGCGGGCCGGCCCCGTCCCACCTGCTGCCATGCCGCGGCAGCCGCGGCCTCGGCGTCGCCGGCCTCGATCAGCGCGTCGAGATGGCGCCGCACGCCGGCGGCCGACAGCCCCAGCCGGTCACCGATCTCACCGGCGGTGATCGATCCGGATTCCACCAGCAATTGCACGATGGCCCGGCGGGTGTGACCATCCGTTCCCGCAGCAGCGGATGCAGGCACAGCAGCATCCAGCTCGGATCGGATTTTCACAACACCAGTGTGACGCAATTCCCGCGATCGGTCCAGGAAGGGTGCCCTCTGTGCGGGGTTGCGCTGGTCACATCGCTGGTGCGCCAATATCGATCCGCGCACGGTGATGGTCGACGAAGCCTCGATGGTCTGCACCCCCGACCTGCTGTGGTGCGCAGTGGTCGGGCTCACGAAGATCGTCCTGGTCGGCGCGGGTGGTGTTATTTCCTTAAGTCGCGCGTTTGACGGCGTCCAACGCGGTCTGGTTGGCGATTTCGCCACAGTTGCTGCCTGCCGGCGTGCTCAGATGAACTGTGACTATCGGGGTGGGGATGGGCATGCCGGGAGCACCGACTCCGACGGTGATCGGTTCGATGGCGAGGTTGGTTCTGGCGATAACGAAGCTGCTACAGCCAGTCTCGTTGGCGCCGGTGAAGTCGAAGAGCGTCACACCGTCCCGCTCGCTGCGGGTTAACGGCATGCCGGGGGTTTGACCGGCAATATCCGCAATTATCGCGTCGGACCATACGGCCAGACCGTATTTGACCACGGCCGACCGGACGTCCGGGCCGCTATCAGCCTGGGTGAGCCGCAGAATGCAGGCCCCAGGATGCCGCCAGGTTTCCGGCCACTGCGCCTACGGTGGGGGCTGCCTCCAGATGAAATCCACCGCGTGCAGGTCCGGTGCGGCGGCGCAGGGATCGCCGGTCAGGAACTTCGCCGCGACGCTGCGGCGCCCGGCATGCACGGGAACCCCTTTCTCGCGCACATTACGGCCATGTCACCGGCTAACGCCCCGGCGAGTGTGCATAACGAGGTGTCGTTCATATTCCACTCGCCGTTCGCGACGTCCATCGGAGTCACCTGGACCGCGGGGTCGCGCATCGACTTGGGCACACCCGCCAGAGCGGTCAGCGGCAGCGGCACCCGAAACGTGCATTTCCCCCACGTCGTTGACTTCATGACGCCGGGATGCGACGGATCCGGGCTAAACATGTCACTGCCGTACCTGTCGGGTTCTCCCGGATAGATGCGAAGCAGCAACCCGATCTTCGTGGCAGGAAAGGCGATTCCACAGGCATCGCCCCCGAGCGGAAAAAGGCGATCCCCGAGGTAAATTCCTGCGACGGCACTGTAGGTGTAGCTGTAGTCCTCGTGGTTGTGCAGCGCGGGGGGTGGGGCGTCGACGAAGCCGGGCGTTTGCTGGTCGACGAAACCGCAGGGGTCGATTTGGCGCAGCGCATACAGTTCGGTCAGATGATCCCGGTCGGCCTGCGTGACGGTCAGACCATAGGTATCCACCGTTGCCGGAAAGAAGACCTTCGACTGATCGGGCTTAGCCGGGCCGGCCGAGCTGGTCTTGGTTGCCGACGGAGCATGCGGCGCACCCTGGCAGGCCACCACGAGCACACCGCAGACAAGCAGAACCGACACACACCTTGTCAAACTTTGGACCCGACTTGCCATCACGGCTGAAGATAGCGCTACTACCACCACCTATACGACAGTCAGCACTAACTAACAGGAGCGTTGGCTTGGGTCCGCAGCTGGATGCTGCATAGCCGCGGGCACGGCTTTAGGTTGGTCGAATGGCTTGTGCCGCAACCGTATCATGCTTGCCTGCTGTCACCCATGTCGGCGGCCGACTCGAGCTAAGTATTTAATTGGCTCCGCTGACCATTCCCGTCATCGTGCGCTGGGGCCCTGATGCTATTTGCGAAGTTTTCCGCGTCGTCCGGTTGCGCCACAGACATTCCATCGATCTGGCTCCGAGATATTGATTAAGCGGGCTCGCAGGTGCTTCGCCGCCTTGGTCACCATTCTTATGCTGTCGGGCTGTCATGGCGGCGCGCGGGAAAATGCGTCGACCGACTCGTCGCACCCGGGGGGTGCGTTGCCGGCTTCGCAGGTTCCGCTGCCTGCGGGCGTGCCCGGGCTACCTGCCGGGGTGGGCGGTGGCATATCAGGACCGCGACGGGGTCAAAGTGCTCAGCGGCCGATCCGCTGCGTCTCAAGCGAGCTTCGGGACGGCGGACTCCGGGGCGCCGTCATTCACCGCAGACGGCAGGCACGTGTTCGTCAGTGCCGGTAAGCCAGGCTCGACGGCGGCCAACCACATCTTGGTCTTCGACATCGCTACCGGGGAGGTGCGCTCCGTTGCGTGCCCGAGTTCGGTGCCCGTGGCCGCCGGCGGCAGCATGCTTGTGTGGTGGGAGGATCCCGATCGGCTGATGGGTGTCGATTTGAACGATTCGGACCCGAAGCCGAAAACCCTTCGTACGGTCCAACTTCCGGCTCCGGCCAGCCCGTCCGGACCCGGGGGTGGGCAATCCCGGCGTCCCGGCGGCACCTCGGTACTCGGTGCCAACGCCGACACGGTGATTGTCGGCGCGCTGCCGACGGACATCCTCGCAACCGGCGGGCCCACCTACTTGTTCGCGGTGGGTAAAGATGGTGCGGTCCGGTCGGTGGGACCGGCTCAGTCGGACGGCCAGATCTCTCGGGTGTGGTTCAGCCCAGACGGAAAGCGTGTCGCCTACGTGAGCACAAGCCGCGTCAGCCCGAGTTCTCGATCGTCGTTTCCGGCGCTGATCGACACGTCGACATGGCAGACACAGGTCAGCCACATCCCGGAACCTACCGATCCCAACGAGGTGCCTGGGGTAGGCGGCCTGTGGTGGGACGGCGATGGCTCACTCGATGTCGTCTACGTCGGTACGAGAAGCGATTCGCCCGGCCCGAAAGCATCTCTCGTCACCGCACCGAACACCTGGACCCTTGCCGAGAACGCATGGACGCAAATCGGTTTCGGCGGAGAGCGGTGGCTTTACCACCTGACCCCTACCGCGGTCGTGACCCTGGGGGCAGATCCCGAAAATAGCGTCCTACTTCTGGAAAGTCAGGGCCGTCGCGGAGCGATTGCCCAAGGAGTCACCGCCGTAGCCGCCTTCCCCGCCGGAAGCACCTAAACCGTGCCGAACAACTCGCCATTGAACGCGGCCGGATTCGGCGTCACATCGACGTCTAGGCGAGAGCCAGTTTCCGCTTCGGCCGTAGCCACCGCAGGAAAACTCGACCCATGCCGCTCCACTCGATTGCCCTGCTCCTCAGCGGGGCCGTGTCCTGCGGCCCGCATCGTCGACAGGGCTACGCTGCTCTGATGGCAGCCCGCCAGCACACGCTGAGCTCGTCGATCGCCAGCCTGCATGGTGATGAGCAGGCGGTGGGCTCGCCGCTCAACGCTACCGAGCTAGCCGCAGTGCAACGCACCCGCCTGTTCGGCGCCACCGGCACCGTGCTGATGGCGATCGGCGCCCTCGGCGCCGGGGCCAGGCCCGTCGTGCAGGACCCTACTTTCGGGGTCCGGCTGCTCAACCTGCCGTCGCGCATCCAGACCGTGTCGCTGACGATGACGACGACCGGGGCGGTCATGATGGCGCTCGCCTGGTTAATGCTCGGCCGGTTCGCGTTGGGTGACCGGCGGATGTCACGCGGCGAACTGGACCGCACGCTGCTGTTGTGGACCCTTCCGCTGTTGATCGCGCCGCCGATGTACAGCAAAGACGTCTACTCCTACCTGGCGCAGAGCCAGATCTCGCTGGAGAGACTCGACCCCTACCGGGTGGGACCGGCGTCCGGACTGGGCCTCGGCCACGTTTTCACCCTCTCGGTGCCCAGCCTGTGGCGCGAGACTCCGGCGCCCTACGGCCCGTTGTTCTTGTGGATCGGGCGCGGAATCTCGGCGCTGACCGGTCAAAACATCGTCGCAGCGGTGCTGTGTCACCGAATCGTGGTGCTGATCGGCGTGGGACTGATTGTGTGGGCGGTCCCGCGGCTGGCGCGGCGCTGCGGCGTCGCCGAGGTCAGCGCGCTGTGGCTGGGCGCGGCCAATCCGCTGTTGATCATGCATCTGGTTGCCGGCATCCACAACGAGGCGCTGATGCTCGGGCTGATGCTGACCGGCGCGGAATTCGCGTTGCGCGGCATCGACGCCGCGCGGCTGATGCCCACGTCGTGGCGAATCGGCCCGGACTGGGAACCGTTGGGCATGCTGGTGGCCGGTTCGATCCTGATCGTGCTGTCGTCGCAAGTGAAGCTGCCGTCGCTGCTGGCGCTGGGTTTTGTCACGATGGCACTCGCCTACCGCTGCGGGGGGACCCTGAAAGCGCTGCTGGTGGCCGGCGGGGCCATGTCGGGGCTGGCTTTGGCGGTGATGGCCATCGTGGGGTGGGTCAGCGGCCTGGGGTTCGGCTGGATCTACACGCTGGGCACTGCCAACGTGGTGCGCAGCTGGATGTCGCCGCCGACCTTGCTGGCCCTGGGCACCGGGCAAGTGGGGATTCTGCTGGGCCTGGGTGATCACACCACCGCGGTGTTGTCGCTGACGCGTGCCATCGGCGTGCTGATCATCATGGTGCTGGTCTGCTGGCTGTTGCTGGCGGTCTTCCGCGGCCGGCTGCATCCGATCGGCGGGCTGGGCGTGGCGCTGGGCGTCACCGTGCTGCTGTTTCCGGTGGTGCAGCCCTGGTATCTGCTGTGGGCGATCATTCCGCTCGCCGCCTGGGCTACGCGCACCGGCTTCCGGCTGGCAGCCATCGTCGTCACCCTGGTGGTCGGCATCTTCGGCCCGACCGCCAACGGCGACCGCTTCGCGCTGTTCCAGATCGTCGACGCCACCGTGGCCAGCACCCTCATCGTCGTCATGCTCATCGCAGTGACGTACGGGCGTTTGCCGTGGCGACCACTCGAGCCCATCCGGGCCGCGAGCCTCGAACCCCAGCCGCAAGCGCGAACCACCGAGCCTGCCGAGACCCCTCGTTCCGAGTCGGCGCCCGACGCCTACGCTGATTCCACGTGACCTCGGCCCCCCAGAACCCCGACACGGTCGTTCGGCTGCGTGGGGTTAGCAAGCAATACGGGTCGGGCGCGTCGGTGTGCAAGGCCGTCTCCAACCTGGATCTCGAGGTGCACGCCGCCGAGGTGCTGGCCCTGCTGGGCCCCAATGGCGCCGGTAAGACGACGACGGTCGAGATGTGCGAAGGCTTCGTCCGTCCTGACGGCGGAACCATCGAGGTGCTCGGGCTCGACCCGATCACCGACAACGCCCGGCTGCGCCCGCGCATCGGCGTCATGTTGCAGGGCGGTGGCGGCTATCCGGCAGCGCGCGCCGGCGAAATGCTCAACCTGGTGGCCGCCTACTCCGCCGACCCGCTGGACCCGCAGTGGTTGCTGGACACCCTGGGCCTCACCGACGCCGCACGCACCACCTATCGACGGCTCTCCGGCGGGCAGCAGCAACGGCTCGCGCTGGCCTGCGCGCTGGTCGGGCGGCCCGAACTGGTGTTTCTCGACGAACCCACCGCGGGCATGGACGCGCATGCCCGGCTGTTGGTGTGGGAGTTGATCGACGCGCTGCGCCGCGACGGCGTGACCGTGCTGCTGACCACCCACCAGCTCAAGGAGGCCGAGGAGCTCGCCGACCGGCTGGTCATCATCGACAACGGCGTGACAGTCGCCGCGGGAACGCCCACCGAACTGATGCGCGCCGGCGCCAAGGATCAATTGCGGTTCAGCGCGCCGCCGCGGCTGGACCTGTCACTGTTGGCCTCCGCGCTGCCGGAGGACTACCAGGCCACCGAGCTGACGCCGGGCGAGTATCTGGTCGAAGGCCCAGTCGATCCGCAAATATTGGCGACGGTCACGGCGTGGTGCGCGCAAATCAACGTGCTGGCCACCGATATGCGGGTCGAGCAGCGCAGCCTGGAGGACGTGTTTCTGGATCTCACCGGACGGAGCTTGCGGCCATGACCGACGTGTTTCCGGCCGGCACCTTCACCCCGGACCCACGCCCCAACGCGGTTTCCCGGATGCTGACCGCGCAGTTCGGCCTGGAGTTGAAGCTGCTGTTGCGCAACGGCGAGCAATTGCTGCTGACGATGTTCATCCCGATCACGCTGCTGGTCGGGCTCACCCTGCTACCGCTGGGTTCGTTCGGCCCGCACCGCGCCGCGGTGTTCGTCCCCGCCATCATGGCGCTGGCCGTCATCTCCACCGCCTTCACCGGACAGGCCATCGCAGTCGCCTTCGATCGCCGCTACGGGGCGTTGAAGCGGCTCGGAGCGACGCCTCTGCCCGTCTGGGGAATCATCATCGGCAAGTCACTGGCCGTGGTCTTCACCGTCTTCTTGCAGGCAATCCTCTTGGGCGTGATCGGCTTTGCACTGGGTTGGCGTCCCGCTCTGGCAGCACTCGGGTTGGGTGCGGCGGTCATCGCGCTGGGCACGGCGGGATTCGCGGCGCTTGGCCTGTTGCTTGGCGGCACCTTGCGGGCCGAGATCGTCCTGGCGCTCGCCAACCTGTTGTGGTTCGTCTTCGCCGGATTCGGCGCGCTGACCCTCGAGACCAGCATGATCCCGCCGGCGGTCAAGTGGGCCGCGCGGCTCACTCCCTCGGGAGCACTGACCGAGGCGCTGTCGCAGGCCATGAGCCTGTCGGTGGACTGGTTCGGGTTCGCCGTGTTGGCGGTGTGGGGTGTGCTCGCCGCGTTGGCCGCGCGCCGCTGGTTCCGCTTCACGTGAGCGGCGTTTTCCCCGAGGAGCGTGGGTAGGCGCCGTCGGCTCACCGCTAAGTCGCCTGGCTTCTAGGCAGTGTTGACCCGTGCGGGTCCGAGGTTTACCGGTAGCTGTTTGACGCCGTGCAGCAGCGTGCTGTTGTTCAGGGTCGGTTCGCCGGCGAGGGCTAGGTCGGGGAAACGCTCAAACAGGGCTTGTAGGCCGATGCGAAGTTCCATGCGGGCCAGCGCTGCACCGAGGCAAGCGTGAATCCCGGTGCCAAAGCTGATGTGGTCGCGCGCATTGGCGCGGGTGATGTCGAATTCGTCGGGACGGTCGAACACGGCGGGATCTCGGTTGGCACCGCCGGCGAGAAGGAAGATCGCCGCACCTTCCGTCACGGTGTGGTCGTCGATCTGCAGCGTTTCGGTCGCCACCCTGGCCGTGATTTGAAAGACCGAGTCGTAGCGCAGCACTTCCTCGACCGCGTTGGGCCAGCCCTCGGGATCTGCTTGCAGGCGGGCCAGTTGGTGGGGATGAGCGACAAGTGCGACGACGGCGTTGCCGAAGGCGTGGATGGTGGTGATGGACCCGGCGCCCAGCAGCAGCCCCGCGAACATCTTGACTTCCTGGTCGGTCAGATCGCCATCCTGTAAGACAGCGGACAAGATGCTGGCGTCCGCGCCGTCGTGACGCAGCCGCCTGATATGCATCGCGATGTAGTCTTCGAACTCACCCAATGCCGCAGTGGCGGTATGGAATTCGCGCCACGACACCGCGGTACTGCTGATCAGTTTGGTGATCGGATCGGCTAGTCCATAAAGGTATGGGGTCTCGTGGCGGGGAATGCCCAGCATTTCGGCGATGACCTCGATGGGGATTCGCGAACCGTAGTCGGCAATGAGATCGCAGCAGGATCGCGTTTCCAGATTGTCGAGCAGGTAGTCGGCGATCTCCTGGATGCGATCGTGAAGTCTGTCGATCGCGCGCGGGGTGAATGCCCGCGATACCAGGCGCCGCAAGCGTGAATGCTCCGGTGGATCGACGACGAGCAGCGATGGCGGTTCAACAGGATTCATCACCCCTGGATCGGTTTTGGCGAACAGCCACGAGATGAGACGAAACTGTGACCGGTCCTGCGGCTTAACGGTCCGGAACCTGCTATCACGAAACACGTCGCGAACGATGTGTGCGTCAGCGGTGACCCACCCGCCGCCAACTACCGGTGAGATACGCCCCCGCTGGCGTATCTGCTCGACGAGCTGACACACGTTCTCAGGATGGCTGCTGTCGATCACCAATCGAGCAAACGGATCACCCCAGCGCGCGAGCAACTTCAGTGTCGCGCGGGGAATTCCATATCCCATCAGCCAATGCGACCGTTCCTTAATGCCCGCTTTCATGCCACCTTCGCCCTGTCTGACGGTTACCGACGAGGCTAGTAGGCGACGCAACCAAACTGACGAGGACACGACCCACAGCCCCCTCCTACTACGCGGCGTAGTCGTCGTTACGATCGGGCGGTGCCTGTTGGACGAGTGCTGTTGCGGTTGGTGGACCTGCTCCCCGACCCCAACCTGCGTGTTCAGCGGGCTATTGCCGCGGCCGTCATCCTGACTCAGGGCGGTATCGCCGTCACGGGCGCGATCGTTCGCGTCACGGCGTCGGGACTGGGCTGCCCGACCTGGCCGCAGTGCTTTCCCGGCAGCTTCGTCCCGGTCGCCGTCGCCGAGGTGCCGCGCGTCCATCAGGCGGTCGAGTTCGGCAACCGGATGGTCACCATCGCGGTGGTCATCACCGCGATCCTGGCCGTGCTGGCCGTTACCCGGGCCCGGCGGCGCACCGAGGTGCTGGTCTATGCCTGGCTGATGCCTGCCTCGACGGTCGTGCAGGCGGTAATCGGTGGCATCACCGTGCGCACCGGGCTGCTGTGGTGGACGGTGGCCGTCCACCTGCTGGCGTCGATGACCATGGTGTGGCTGTCGGTGTTGCTCTACGTCAAGGTCGGCGAGCCCGATAACGGCGCTGTGGTCGACCATCGGGTGGCAAAGCCCCTGCGTGCCCTAACGGCGCTGACCGCGCTGAACCTGGCCGCCGTGCTGGTGACGGGCACGCTGGTGACCGCGGCCGGACCGCATGCGGGCGACAGAAGTCCCAGCCGGACCGTGCCGCGGCTGAAAGTCGAGATCACCACCCTGGTGCACATGCATTCGTCGTTGCTGGTCGCCTACCTCGCCCTGCTGGTCGGACTGGGCTTCGGGTTGCTGGCTGTCAGAGCCGCGCGGCCCGTGAGGGTGCGGCTCGCCGTGTTGGTGGTGCTGGTTTTCGCGCAGGCCGCCGTCGGTACCACGCAGTACTTCGCCGGGGTGCCGCCCGCATTGGTCGCCATCCACGTGGCCGGCGCCGCGGCGTGCACCGCGGCCACCGCCGCGCTATGGGCGTCGATGCGAGAACGGGCCAAGCCCGAACCGCTCCAGAGCTGACTCGACGCCCAGCGCGAACTCGCGCTGGGCAAGGTCGCGGGTGGCGTCGTCCAGCTTCCGCCAGCCCAGCGACGGCTCCACCAACTGCAGCTCCAGCAGCCGCGGATCGTCGGGGCCGCCGATCACATGGGCCCGCGCATACAGCAACTCGCTTGCATCGATACCGATTTGGGCCGCCGCGCCGGCCAACGCCGCGGTACCGACATCCCAGACTTCGAAGTCGGGTTCAGCCTGCTGCAACGTGTCGGCCCGCTTGGTGAATGCGTGCGACGGCTCCCCGCACAGGAAAACCAGCACCGTCTCGGGGGACGAACCGCAGGGCTGCACCAACACGCTTCGGCCGGCCGCCTGCAATTCGGCGGCGCACTCGGCGGCCTCAGACCGGTTGCTGCAGCGCCGCACACCCGACCCGATAGTCGCGCTGACGAAGACCTGGCCGGTGCGCGGCAGGCGGACCGAGTCATCGGGTGCGAAGATCTCTCCGGGCACCGTCGGCACCTCTCGATTGGCCAGCTCGTCCAGATAGCGCCGGTCGGCATTCCAGGCCACCGCTGCGGGCGGGTTCAGCAGGTTCTTCACGCTCAGCGTCCAGGCCAGGAATTCGCCCAGCCGGTCGGCGTAGTCGTGTGTGGCCCGCAGTATCACCAGGTCTGCGCGATTGATCTCGGGATCATCCCAGGACACCCAATGGGCATGCAGAGCGCGCTTGCGCAGCGCTGTGAGCAGGCCAGCGTCGTCGCCGTCCCCGGCGACTTGCCGCGGATACCCGGCCAGCATGATGCGCGGGTGGAAGGTGTCTGGCCGAGCGAGCTTCATGCACGGGCATGATAGCCACATGCATGCGATCGAAGTGTCCGAAACGGGTGGCCCTGACGTCCTGCGCTACGTCGATATCCCGCAACCCGCACCCGGGCAGGGCGACCTGCTGGTCAAGGCCGACGCGATCGGCGTCAACTTCATCGACACCTATTTTCGTTCGGGGCTATACCCACGCCCCTTGCCGTTCGTCGTCGGCTCCGAGGTGTGCGGGACGGTCGTCGCCGTGGCAGAGGGCACCGACAGCGGCGGCGTGGTCGTCGGCGACCGGGTGGTCAGCGCCTCGGCAGACGGCGGCTACGCCGAATTCTGCACTGCGCCCGCATTTTTGACCGCGAAGGTGCCCGAAGCGGTAGCTTCCGACGTGGCGGCCTCGGTACTGCTGAAGGGCTTGACCGCGCATTACCTGCTGAAGTCGGTGTATCCGGTGCAGCGCGGCGACACGGTGCTGGTACATGCCGGCGCCGGCGGCGTCGGACTGATCCTGACGCAATGGGCCACCCACCTCGGGGCCCGCGTCATCACCACCGTGTCGACTCCGGAGAAGGAGCGGCTGTCGCGGCAGGCCGGCGCCGCCGAAGTCCTCCCCTACCCCAACGATGCCGTCCAATTCGGCGATCAGGTGCGTGCGTTGACCGGAGGTGCCGGTGTGGCCGTGGTTTACGACGGCGTGGGCGCCACCACGTTCGACGCCAGCCTGGCCGGCCTGGCCGTTCGCGGGACACTGGCGTTGTTCGGCGCCGCCAGCGGACCCGTGCCGCCCTTCGATCCGCAGCGGCTCAACTCCGCCGGCTCGGTATACCTGACCCGGCCGTCGCTGGCCCACTTCATCCGCACCGGCGCAGAGTTCAGCCGGCGGGCCGCGGAGCTGTTCGACGTGATCGGCAGCGGCGCGGTCACCGTCGAAGTCGGCGGACGCTATCCGCTGGCCGATGCGGCCCGCGCCCACGAGGACCTGCAGGGCCGCAAGACGGCCGGATCAATCGTGCTGCTGCCCTAGCTTGCTCAGTCGCAACTGCCACACCAGCCCCGGCGAAGGACGGGCACGTCGCTTTCAACATGCGATATCGCATGCGCTATCACATTGAGAACTCGCATGGTGCCTCGAGGGCGCTGCGAAAGTGACGCGTGTGGCCTGCGCGTCAGATCAGCGTCGGCAGTGCGATCACCGAGTCGACCGCCAAGGCGCAGAAAACCAGCGCCAAATAATTGTTCGACTGCAGGAACAGCCGCAGCGGCTTCACCGGCTCACCCGCGCGGACTCCGGCGTACAACTGATGGGCCATCGCCAGGAACCACACTCCGGCCACCACGGCCACCGCCACATACAGCCACCCGGCGGCCAGCGCCAGCACCAGCGTCGCCAGCACGGTCAGCCAGGTGTAGACCAGGATCTGCTTGGTGACCTGACGTTCGGTGGCCACGGCAGGCAGCATCGGCACACCGGCCGCTTTGTAGTCGTCCTTGTAACGCATCGCCAATGCCCAGGTGTGCGGCGGCGTCCACAGGAAGATGATCGCGAACATCGCTAACGCCGGCCACCCGATGCTGCCGGTGACCGCCGACCAGCCGATCATCACCGGCATGCAGCCGGCGGCACCGCCCCACACCACGTTCTGCGACGTGCGGCGCTTGAGCAGCAGCGTATAGACGAACACATAGAAGGCGATGGTGCCCGCGGCCAGTAGACCCGACAGCAGATTGGTCGTCCACCGCAGCCAGAAAATTGAGCCGACGCTCAACACGAGGCCCAGCACCAGCGCGTTTCGCCTGGGTACCGCCTCTCGCGCCAGCGGCCGTCGCGCGGTGCGCTTCATCACCTTGTCGATGTCGGCGTCGGCCACGCAGTTAAGCGTGTTCGCGCCACCGGCCGCCATCATGCCGCCGATCAGCGTGTTGAGGATCAGCAGCGGGTTTACGTGGCCACGATCGGCCAGCAGCATCGCGGGTATCGCGGTGACCAGCAGCAACTCGATCACCCGAGGCTTGGTCAGCGCCAGGTAAGCCAGCACGGTGCCGAATGCCCGACCCCTGGAGGAGCCGGTATCCGGCCCGCCTCCCGGGGCGGTGCCGGTTATCCGGCCAGGCTTGACGCGCCCGCGAACGCTCACGCATGTACTCCTCGGAATCGCAGCAGCGCGCAGCTTCTACTACAGACGATGGTAGACAGCATGCCCACCGCCGCCGCGCCGCAGGGTCTATTCAGGCGAGATTTTTCCCGGATTGCGGGTTTGACCGCACAGCGTAAGCGGCCGGCGCTTTATTTTCACAACGGATTCTTCACGCCCGCCGCTGGGTACCCGAAAGCCGGCCCTGCAGTACTCACCATTCCCGCACTAGGGTGAGGATTGATCAGCTTCATGAACCCAAAGACTGACCCAAGGACTGATCTGTGACCACACTCGAAGAGATCTCCACGCTTACCCAACCGCACCACCCCGACGATTGGACCGAGATCGATTCGGCTGTTGTGGACACCATCAGGGTGTTGGCCGCCGACGCGGTTCAAAAGGTCGGCAACGGTCATCCCGGGACGGCGATGAGCCTGGCCCCGTTGGCCTACACACTGTTTCAGCGCACGATGCGCCACGACCCCAGCGACCCGCACTGGCTGGGCCGCGACAGGTTCGTGCTGTCGGCCGGACACAGCAGCCTGACCCTCTACCTGCAGCTCTACCTCGGCGGCTTCGGCCTGGAACTCTCCGACATCGAGGCGCTGCGAACTTTCGGCTCCAAAACGCCGGGGCACCCCGAGTTCAGGCACACCAAAGGTGTGGAGATCACCACCGGCCCGCTGGGCCAGGGCCTGGCCTCAGCGGTCGGCATGGCGATGGCGTCGCGCTACGAGCGAGGCCTCTTCGACCCGGACGCCGAACCGGGTACCAGCCCGTTCGACCACCACATCTATGTGATCGCCTCCGACGGCGACATCCAGGAGGGGGTGACGTCGGAGGCGTCGTCGCTGGCCGCGGTGCAGCAGCTCGGCAACCTCATCGTGTTCTACGACCACAACCAGATCTCGATCGAGGACGACACCAACATCGCGCTGTGCGAGGACACCGCCGCCCGCTACCGCGCCTACGGCTGGCACGTGCAAGAGGTGGAGGGCGGCGAGAACGTCGTCGGCATCGAGGAGGCCATCGCCAAAGCGAGAAGTGTCACCGACCGCCCGTCGTTCATCTCGCTGCGCACGATCATCGGATATCCGGCGCCGAACCTGATGAACACCGGCAAGGCGCACGGTGCCGCCCTCGGTGATGATGAGGTTGCGGCCGTCAAGAAGATCCTCGGTTTCGATCCCGACAAGAACTTCGAGGTCCGCGACGACGTCCTCAGCCACACGCGCAAGCTGGTGGAGCGGGGCAAGGAAGCCCACGAGAAGTGGCAGCCGGAGTTCGAAGCCTGGGCCCAGCGTGAACCCGAGCGCAAAGCCCTGCTGGACCGGCTGACCGCCGAAAAATTGCCCGACGGCTGGGACGACGACCTGCCCAGTTGGGAACCCGGCTCCGACGAGATAGCGACCCGAAAAGCATCCAACGAGGTGCTCAATGAAATAGGACCGAAACTGCCCGAGCTGTGGGGCGGATCGGCGGATTTGGCGGGCAGCAACAACACCACCATCAAGGGCGCCGATTCCTTTGGGCCGCCGTCGATCTCGACGAACGACTACACCGCACACTGGTACGGCCGCACGCTGCATTTCGGCGTACGCGAACACGCCATGGGCGCCATCTTGTCCGGCATCGTGCTGCACGGTCCCACTCGGGCCTACGGCGGCACCTTCCTGCAGTTCTCCGACTACATGCGTCCCTCGGTGCGGCTGGCGTCGCTGATGAACATCGACACCATCTACGTGTGGACGCACGATTCGATCGGCCTGGGCGAGGACGGCCCGACCCACCAGCCCATCGAGCACCTTTCGGCGCTGCGCGCGATCCCCAACCTGTCCGTGGTGCGCCCGGCCGACGCCAACGAGACGGCCTATGCCTGGCGCACGGTGCTGGCCCGGGGCAACGGCAGCGGGCCGGTGGGGCTGATCCTGACCCGCCAGAATCTGCCGGTGCTGGACGGCACCGACGCGGACGGTGTGGCCCGCGGCGGCTATATCCTCGGAGACGACGGGGGCGAAGAGCCCGATGTGGTGCTGATCGCCACCGGTTCGGAAGTCCAGCTCGCGGTCGCGGCGCAGAAGTTGTTGGCGGACAAGGACATCATCGCGCGGGTGGTGTCCATGCCCTGTGTCGAATGGTTCGAGTCGCAGCCCTACGAATACCGCGACAGCGTGCTGCCCCCGTCGGTGTCGGCGCGCGTTGCGGTCGAGGCGGGCGTCGCGCAGTGCTGGCACAAGCTCGTCGGCGACACCGGCAAGATCGTGTCGATCGAGCATTACGGAGAATCCGCGGATTACAAGACATTGTTCCGTGAGTACGGCTTCACCGCAGAGGCCGTCGCTGACGCCGCGGAACAGGTAGTGGATAACTGAGAAGAGGTAATTGGCAATGACCACTCAAAACGCCAACCTCGCGGCGTTGAGTGCCGCAGGGGTATCGGTATGGCTAGATGACTTGTCGCGCAACCGGTTGCAGTCAGGCAACCTGCAGGAGCTGATCGACACCAAGAGCGTCGTCGGCGTCACGACAAACCCGTCTATCTTCCAGAAGGCGCTGGCGGACAGCGACGCCTACGACGACCAGCTGAACGAGCTGGCCGAACGCGGCGCCGACGTCGATGCCACCATCCGCACCGTCACCACTGACGATGTGCGCAAAGGGTGCGACGTCCTGGCCCCTCAGTGGGAGGCCTCCGACGGCGTCGACGGCCGGGTCTCCATCGAGGTCGATCCGCGGCTGGCGAGCGACACCGACAAGACCACTCGACAGGCCATCGAGCTGTGGAAGATCGTCGACCGGCCGAACCTGTTCATCAAGATTCCGGCCACCGAGGCGGGCCTGCCGGCTATCACCGCCACTCTGGCGGAAGGCATTTCGGTGAACGTGACACTGATTTTCTCGGTGGAGCGGCACCGCGCGGTGATGGACGCCTACCTGGCCGGGCTGGAGAAGGCCCGCGAAGCGGGACACGACATCTCCAAGATCCATTCGGTGGCATCGTTTTTCGTGTCCCGGGTGGACACCGAAGTGGACAAGCGGCTGGAGAAAATCGGTTCCGAAGAGGCACGCAAACTGCTCGGGCAGGCCGGTGTCGCCAACGCCCGGCTGGCCTACGCCGCCTACCAGGAGGTCTTCGAGGGTGGCGAGCGCTACCAGGCGCTTCTTGCCGACGGGGCGCGCGTCCAGCGGCCGCTGTGGGCTTCAACCGGCGTCAAGAATCCGGACTACTCCGACACTCTCTACGTCACCGAGTTGGTGGCCCCGAAGACCGTTAACACCATGCCGGAGAAGACGATCGACGCGGTCGCCGACCACGGTGAGATCACCGGTGACACGGTCACGGGCACCGCTGCGGCCGCGCATGAGGTGTTCGACAAGCTGACCGCGATCGGGATCGATCTCGACGACGTCTTCGTGGTGCTCGAAGAAGAAGGTGTGGAGAAGTTCGTCGACTCCTGGAACGAGTTGCTGTCGGAGACACAGAAACAACTGGACTCCGCTGCCAAATGACCCCGGCGCGCACCCCCGCCGATGCCGCGCAGTGGCGTAATCCCCTGCACGACAAGCGGGATAAGCGGCTGCCCAGAATCGCCGGCCCATGCGGCATGGTGATTTTCGGCGTCACCGGTGACCTGGCCCGCAAGAAGGTGATGCCGGCGGTCTACGACCTCGCCAACCGCGGCCTGCTGCCGCCGTCGTTCGCGCTGGTTGGATTCGCCCGTCGGGACTGGACCACGCAAGATTTCGGCGAGGTGGTGTACAACGCTGTCAAAGAGCACTGCCGCACGCCGTTCCGGCAGGAGAACTGGGACCGCCTGGCGGAGGGATTCCGGTTCGTTCCAGGGTCTTTCGACGACGACGACGCGTTCGGCCGGCTCGCCGAGACGCTGGATAAGCTGGATGCCGAGCGCGGCACCGGCGGCAACCATGCCTTCTATCTGGCAATCCCGCCCAAGTCGTTCCCCGTGGTGTGCGAAAAGCTGCACAGCTCCGGACTTGCCCGCCCGCAGGGCAACAGGTGGAGCCGGGTGGTCATCGAGAAGCCGTTCGGTCACGACCTGGAAAGCGCACAGGCCCTGAACAAGTCGGTCAACGCCGTCTTCCCCGAAGAGGCGGTCTTCCGGATCGACCACTATCTGGGTAAAGAGACGGTGCAGAATATTCTGGCGCTGCGGTTCGCCAACCAGCTGTTCGACCCGATCTGGAACGCGCACTACGTCGACCATGTGCAGATCACGATGGCCGAGGATATCGGATTGGGCGGACGTGCAGGCTATTACGACGGCATCGGCGCGGCCCGTGACGTCATCCAGAACCACCTGATGCAACTGCTGGCGCTGACCGCGATGGAAGAGCCGGTCAGCTTCAAGCCGTCTTCGCTGCAAACCGAGAAGATCAAGGTGCTCTCGGCAACGCAACTCGCGCAGCCGCTCGACGAGACCACCAGCCGGGGCCAGTACACCGCCGGTTGGCAGGGCGGGGAGAAGGTCGTCGGGCTGCTCGACGAGGAGGGGTTCTCCAAGGACTCCACCACCGAGACGTTCGCCGCCATCACTCTGGAAGTCGACACGCGGCGCTGGGCCGGCGTGCCGTTCTACCTACGCACCGGAAAACGGCTGGGCCGCAGGGTGACCGAGATCGCTCTGGTGTTCAAACGCGCGCCCCATCTGCCGTTCGACGCCACCATGACCGACGAGCTCGGCACCAACGCCATGGTCATCCGGGTGCAGCCCGACGAGGGCATCACGTTGCGGTTCGGGTCCAAAGTACCCGGCACCGCGATGGAAGTCCGCGACGTCAACATGGACTTCTCCTACGGCTCGGCTTTCGCCGAGGAGTCGCCGGAGGCCTACGAGCGACTGATCCTCGATGTGCTGCTCGGCGAGCCGTCCCTGTTTCCGGTCAACGCGGAGGTCGAATTAGCCTGGGAGATACTCGATCCCGCCCTCGACCATTGGCAGGCGCACGGCAAGCCCGACCCGTACGAGGCGGGCACCTGGGGTCCGGAGTCGGCGTTCGAAATGCTGCGCCGCACCGGCCGGGAATGGCGGCGGCCGTGATCCGCGCCGCGACGATGCAGAGCGCAGCGACAAAATCGGCGAGGAGGAGCGGCGCAATCGATCCCGTCGGCGACGATATGGCGCGTAGCGACGAAATCGAGGAGCGGCGCAAATGATCGTCGATCTGCCCGCAACGACCACCACCGCGGTCAACAAGAAGCTCGACGAGCTCCGCGAAGAAATCGGTGCCGTCACGATGGGCCGGGTGCTGACGCTGATCATCGCGCCGGATAGCGAAGCCGTGCTCGAAGAATCCATCGAAGCGGCCAACGACGCCAGCCACGAGCACCCCAGCCGGATCATCGTCACGATGAGGGGCGATCCGTACGCCGACAAGGCTCGGCTGGATGCCCAGCTGCGGGTGGGCGGTGACGCCGGCGCCGGGGAGGTCGTGGTGCTGCGGCTGTCCGGCCCGCTTGCCGGTCACGCCGAGAGCGTGGTGATCCCGTTTCTGCTTCCCGACATTCCGGTGGTGGCGTGGTGGCCCGACATCGCTCCGGCGGTGCCGGCGCAGGACCCGTTGGGGAAGTTGGCAATTCGGCGCATCACCGACGCGACCAACGCCATTGACCCGTTGGCGGCGATCACCAGTCGGCTGCCCGGCTACACCGCCGGCGACACCGATCTGGCCTGGTCCCGCATCACGTACTGGCGAGCGCTGTTGACCTCCGCGGTTGAACTGCCACCGCACGAACCGATTGACTCGGCGTTGGTGTCTGGTTTGAAGACCGAGCCCGCGCTCGACATCCTGGCGGGCTGGCTGGCCAGCCGCATCGACGGGCCGGTGCGGCGCAGGGTGGGCGAACTCAAGGTCGAGCTGGTCCGCAACAGCGAGACCATCGAGCTCAGGCGTCCGCAAGAGGGCATCACGGCGACCTTGAGCCGGACGGCCAAGCCGGATGCGCTGGTTCCGTTGGCGCGCAGGGTAACCGGAGAGTGCCTGGCCGAAGACCTGCGCAGGCTGGATCCCGACGACATCTATCTGGCGGCGCTCGAGGGGATCAAGAAGGTGCAGTACGTATGAGCACGGCCGTCGAGATCTTCCCGGACAGCACCACACTGGTCGAGGCTGCCGGTAACCGCCTGATCGAAGTCATCCAGTCGGCCGTCGCGGCGAGGGGACGGGCCCTGCTCGTGCTCACCGGCGGCGGCAACGGGATCGCACTGCTGCGACATCTCGGCGTGCACGGACAACAGATCGACTGGTCAAAGGTGCATCTGTTCTGGGGCGACGAGCGCTACGTTCCCGAAGACGATGATGATCGCAACGACAAGCAGGCCCGCGGGGCGTTGCTCGATCATGTCGACATCCCGTCGAGCAACGTGCACGCGATGCCGGCCAGCGACGGTGAGTTCGGCAGCGACATGGCCGCCGCGGCATTGGCCTACGAGCAGGTTCTGGCCGCCAATGCCGAGCCCGGCCAGCCGGTGCCGAATTTCGACGTGCACCTGCTGGGGATGGGGCCGGAAGGCCACATCAACTCGCTGTTCCCGGACACCCCGGCCGTGCGCGAGGCCACCCGCATGGTGGTCTCGGTCGAAGACTGCCCGAAGCCGCCGCCGCGGCGAATCACCTTGACACTGCCCGCGGTTCAGCGTTCCCGCGAGGTCTGGCTGATGGTGTCCGGTTCCGCGAAAGCGGACGCGGCGGCCGCTGCCATCGGCGGCGCGGATCCGGTGTCGGTACCCGCTGCCGGGGGCGTCGGTCTGCAGACCACGCTGTGGCTGCTCGACGAGGAGGCCGCGGCCAAGCTTCCTGGCTAACACCGCGGGGGGTCATAATGACGGTCATGACAGATAAGACCGACCGTCCCACGCCGGTGCGAAAGCGGATGAAGACGCTCACCCAAGCCGCGTTGAACGCCGATAAGACGGTCGAGCAGGTCGAGGACGTCCTGGACAGCCTGAGCAGCACCATGACAGAGCTGAACAGTTCGCTGTCGGCCCTCAACACCACCGTCGAACGCCTCGAGGGTGGCCTGGATCATCTGGAGGGCACCCTGCAAAGCCTCGACGACCTGGCCAAGCGGCTCATCGTTCTAGTCGAACCAGTGGAAGCCATCGTCGAGCGGATCGACTACATCGTGAGCCTGGGCGAAACGATGGTCTCCCCGCTTTCCGCGACCGAGCACGCGGTGCGCGGTGTGGTGGACAGGTTGCGGAACCGGGGTGTGCGTTAGACCGTGACCGGTGCCCTGCGCCGCCCTTGGTGGAGGTGACGGGCCCACCGTGGGACGTCCCGGTCGCCGATGCCGTCGCCGACTACCTGATGCTGCGGCGCAAGCTTCCCGACGAAACCTTTCGGCGAGGAGACGCAAAATCGCCCAATTCGGCCGGAAATTGGGCGATTTTGCGTCTTCTCGCCACCCTAGGTGACTTACATCTTGGTCAATCGGGCCATGCCGAAGCAGTACAGGCCGTAGGTGATGATCCCTAATCCCGCCGCGATGAGGAGCGCCGGTCCATATGGTTGCGCCCCAAGCGTTTTCAGCGCCCCGTCGAGCCCGGTGACTTTTTTCGGCTCCGAGCGAAGCGCCGCGACGACGACCAGCGCACCCGCGCCGGCGACTACCGTTCCTTTGGCCACATAGCCGACGACGCCGACTCGCCGGACCAGATTTCCCGACTTGCCTTTTAGGTCGTCGACGAAGCTGCGACTGGCTCCCTTGTAGACGTGATATACGCCCACCGCGACGATGCCCACCCCGCAGGCGATCAGTGCGACGGTGCCGGCAGTGGTCTGCATCAGACGTGCGCTGACACTCGAATTCCGCTCGCCGGCGGACTTTCCGGCACCCCGGGCGAATCCGAATGCAGAGTATGCGAATGCCAAATAGACCACTGCCAGTCCGAAGGCCTTCGCCCGGTCTAGCGTCCCCGACGACGAGCCGTTCGGTCCGCGGTCGGTCGACCTGCCGAGGAAGGTTTCGGTCAGCCGCCACAGACCCATGGTCAGCAGGGCGCCGGTGGCGAACCAGAGTGCCACCGTGCCGCCCGGTGTGCCCGCCACGGTCGCCAGGGCGCCGGATTGGTCGGCGGTGCCGCCGGCGCCGAGCGCGACGCGGATGGCGAGATAGCCGACGATCAAGTGCAGCAGCCCACTGACCACGAACCCGGCGCGGGCGAATCGCTCGAAGACCGCGTTTTGGGCCACCTCGGCCGGGGTGACAGACGCATTGTCAGACATTGGGCATTAATGCCCGTTATCCGCTGTTGCGTAACGCACTGGCCAAGCCGTTCATCGTCAGCAAAATGCCGCGCTGCACCAGTTCGTCGTCGTCGCCGGAGCGGTAGCGGCGCAGCAACTCCACCTGCAGGTGGTTCAGCGGCTCCAGGTACGGGAACCGGTTGAACACCGAACGCGCCAACGCCACATTGTCGGCGAGCAGGTCTTCCTGACCGGTGATGAGCTTGTGCATGGCGATGGTCCGCTGGTGTTCGTCGACGATCTTGTCGAATACCCTGTGTCGCAACGACTCGTCGGCTACCAGCTCGGCGTAGCGGGCCGCCAGGCCCAGGTCGCTTTTGGCCAGCACCTGCGCGAGGTTCGACAGCACGCTGCGGAAGAACGGCCACCGCTCGTACAGGTCGCGCAGCACCTGCACCCGGTCGGCTGAGCCATCGGTCCCATCGGGACCGGCCGCGATCCACTGCTCGAACGCCGATCCGGTGCCGTACCACCCGGGCAGCATGACCCGCGACTGGCTCCAGGCCAGCACCCACGGAATGGCGCGCAGGTCGGAGATCGACTCGGTGGGCTTGCGCGATGTCGGCCGGCTGCCGATGTTCAGCGAACCGATTTCGCTGACCGGTGTGGACGCCTTGAAGTAGTCGACGAAACCCGGTGTGTCGTGCACCAATTCGGCGTAAGCGCGCTGCGCCAGGGCGGCCACCTCGTCGAGCACCCCGTACGCGGGTTCCGCGGCATCGCCAAGGCCCTCCACATCCAGCAGCGTGGACTCCAGGGTGGCGGCCACCAAACTCTCCAGATTGCGTCGCGCCATTCGGGGTTCGGCGTACTTGGCGGCGATCACCTCACCTTGCTCGGTCAGACGCAACGACCCGCTCACCGCTCCCGGAGGCTGCGCCAAGATGGCTTGATAGCTGGGCCCGCCGCCGCGACCGACGGTACCGCCGCGACCGTGGAAGAGCCGCAACCGGATTCCGGTCTTGCGGGCCACTTCGACCAGAGCCAGCTCGGCCCGGTAGACCGCCCAGCTGGAGGCCAGATACCCGCCGTCTTTATTGGAGTCGGAGTAGCCCAACATCACCTCCTGCGAGTCGCCGCGGGCGGACACCAGCGCGCGGTACAGCGGCAGATCCAGCATCGCCTGCAGAATCGTCGCCCCGTTGTACAGATCGTCGATCGTCTCGAACAGCGGCGAAATCCCAACCGGGCAATAGGGTTCCGACCCGGAAGCGTCCAGCAGGCCGGACTCCTTGAGCAGGATCGCGGCCTCCAGTACGTCCGACACCGACCGGCACATCGAGATGACGTAGTTCGGCACCGCGGCGGGACCGTAGATCTCGACCGCGCGGGCCGCGGCCGCAACGACACCCAGCTCGCCGCGGGCCAGCTCGGACAATTGCGCGCCGTCGCCCACCAGCGGGCGCCGCGTGCTGAGTTCGCCCGACAGCAGTGCGACTCGCTCATCCTCGGGCAGCGAACCGTAGTCCGGGTGCACGCCCGCCCATGCCAGCAGTTCGGCGATCACCTCTTCGTGCACGTCGGAGTTTTGCCGCATATCCAGGCCGCACAAGTGAAAGCCGAAGACTCGTACGCCCTCCCGCAACTGGGCCAGCCGGTCGTCGGCCAACAGCGCTGCACCGTGTGTGCGCAGGGAGCCGTCGATGGCGTCCAGATCGGCCCGCAGTTCGGAGGGCTCGCAATACAGCGGCAAATCCATGTCCAGCACGTCCTGCGGTTGCCGGTCCAGGATCTGCCGCGCGGTCGCGGTGAGCCGACCCCGGATCACCCGCAACGCCCGCCGGTACGGCTCGTCGGCGCGGGCCTTCTCGGTGCAGCCCTCGGCCAGGTCGGCCACCTCGGCAATGACTGCGACCAGCCGCCCGGACATCGTCAGCTCCTGCTCGAGGGCCGTGAGTTCGGCGAGGTAATGCGCCACGGCCGTATACGCGGCATTGCCGGTGGCCAGGCGCACCACGTCGGCGGTCACATTGGGGTTGCCGTCGCGGTCGCCCCCGATCCAGGAGCCGGGCTGCAGAATCGGCTCTGCGAGCAGATCGGCGTCGGGCCAGCGAACCCGCAACTCCTCCCGGACCTCGGCGTTGACCTGTGGCACCACCTCGAAGAACGCCGACGGGTACAACCGCAGCCCCGCCTCGATCTCGTCGGTGATCTGCAGCCGGGACAGCCGCACCAGCGCGGTCTGCCACAAAGTCAGGACCTGGCGGCGTAACTCTGATTCGATGTTGCGCCCGTCGTCGGTCTCGGTGTGCCCCTCCGCGTGCAGCCGCATCAACTCGGTGATCCGATGCTGGGTGACGAAGACGGTGCGCCGCCGGGTCTCGGTGGGGTGGGCCGTGCTGACCGGGGACACCAGCGCACCTTTCAGCGCGTCGGCCACGGTAGCCGAATCCAACTCGGCCAGATCGAGTTTCGCGTAGGTGGCAGCCAGGCTGCTGTCCTGCGGCGGCTCACCCGCCTGCGCGTGGATGGCGCGCCTACGCTCGCGGTGAATGTCTTCGGCGACGTTGGCCAGCAGCGCGAAATGGCTGAACGCCCGGATAACCGGAATCGCCAGATGGATGTCAATGCCGTCGAACATGCGCGACATCTCGGCCCGGTCGATCTCGGAGCGACGCACCCGGAACGCTTCCACCCGGGCACGCTCGACGAGGTCGAAAACCTCGTCGCCGTTCTGCTCTCGCACGGTGTCGCCGAGGATGGTGCCCAGCAGCCTGATGTCGGCACGCATCGGCTCGGTCGCCTCGCGGCCGACCCGCGTCCGGTGCACGGCACCGATCGGCTCCAGCGCGGCGTCGGTGGGTTCAACCATGTGTCTCAGTATTGACGCCGATCGAGTCTGCGCGCACGGCGTCCAGGCTGCGGCCAGGGCCCGCCCCAGGCGCCAAGGCCCACCCTCACCGCGGATTCGGCGCCCTCACCGCAGGATCAGCGCGCTCGCAGCAGGCCCGGCGCCTTTGGCGGCCCCGACGACGTTCGGTAGGCTGCGCTTCATGGTTTTGGCCCTGCAGATCACCCTGGTGGTCACCAGTGTGCTGGTGGTGTTGCTGGTGCTGCTGCACCGCGCGAAGGGCGGCGGCCTGTCGACGCTGTTCGGCGGTGGTGTGCAGTCCAGCCTTTCCGGGTCGACCGTCGTCGAGAAGAACCTGGACCGGTTGACGCTGTTCATCACCGGCATCTGGTTGGTGTCCATCATCGGCGTGGCGCTGGCGATCAAGTACAAAGTGCACTGATCCGCGCCGATGAACTATCCCCAGGGTCCGGGGCCCTATCCGCCCCAACATGGACAGCCGCCCCGCCCGTATCAGCCCTATCCCCAGGCGCCGCCGCCCGCGCCGTATCAGCCCTACCCCCAGGCGCCACAGCCCAGCCCCTATCAAGCTCAACGCCCCTACGCGCCCCAGCAACCCGGTCCGCAGGGATACGGCCCGCCGGCCGAAGGCATAGCCGTGACCACCCAGTACTTCCCGCTGTCGTTCATGTTGGCGCTGTTCAAGCCCAAGATCGTCGTCGACGGATACGAGGCACCGGTCGCCGGATGGGGCCGCACTGTGGTCGCGGCGCGGCCAGGTCCGCATCACGTGCACGTACACGTGCCGTATTGGCTGCCACCGCAGATCGGACCGGCGGACACCTCGGTCGACGTTCACCCCGGCAGGCTGGTCGAACTCGAATACAAGGCGCCGGTGTGGGGGTTCAGCCGCGGTTCGCTGGGCCCGTCGCCGCAAAGCTACAACGGCGTCGGCATCACCATCGGTGTGATAGCGGTGTCGATGTTTCTCGCGGTGATGCTCCCGCTGCTCACGATCCTCGGCCAGATGTGATGCCCTGCGGCTTCGCTGCCTGTTAGGGCAGCGGCCCGCCTGCGGCGATGGCCGCCAGCGTCGCGAACTGCTCCCCGTCCAGCGACGCCCCGCCGACCAGGCCGCCGTCGACGTCCTCCTGAGCGACGAGATCACCGACGTTTTTCGCGTTCATCGAGCCGCCGTAGAGCACCCGCACGGATTCTGCGATCTTTGGCGAGGCCAGCGAAGCCAACTCCTTCCGGATCGCCGCGCACACCTCTTGAGCATCGGACGCACTGGCGACCCGTCCGGTTCCAATCGCCCAGACCGGCTCGTAGGCGATCACCACCTGGCCGATCTGCTCGGCCGACAGCCCGTCCAGCGAGCCGCGCAGCTGCTCGACGTTGTGGGACACGTGGTTTCCCGCTTCCCTGACGTCGAGGTGCTCGCCGATACACACGATCGGGGTCAGTTCGTTCTTGAGCGCGGCGACGGCCTTGGCGGCCACCAGCGCGTCGTCCTCGTGGTGGTAGGTCCGCCGCTCCGAGTGCCCGACGACGACGTAGCTGCAGCCCAGCTTCGCCAGGAAGGCGCCGCTGATGTCGCCGGTGTAGGCGCCCGAGTCGTGTTGCGACAGGTCCTGGGCGCCGTAGGTCAACCGCAGCTTGTCGCCGTCGACCAAGGTTTGCACGCTGCGCAGGTTGGTGAACGGCGGCAGCACGGTGACGTCAACCTTGTCGTAATACTTGTCCGGCAGCGCGAACGCGACCTTCTGCACAAGCGCGATCGCCTCGAAGTGATTGAGGTTCATCTTCCAGTTGCCGGCTATCAGTGGCTTGCGGCTCACGAGTCTCCTTTGGTTGGCTGCTCACTCCTCAGTACCTCGATACCGGGAAGCGTCTTGCCCTCGAGGTATTCCAGCGACGCGCCGCCGCCGGTGGATATGTGCGAGAAGTCGCCTTCGGGGATGCCGAGCGCGCGCACCGCGGCCGCCGAGTCGCCACCGCCCACCACGCTGAACGCGCCCTTGCCCGTCGCGGCGGCGATCGCCTCGGCGACACCCCGGGTGCCGGTGGCAAACGCCGGGAACTCGAACACGCCCATCGGGCCGTTCCAGAAAACAGTGCTGGCGTTTCGCAGCAGGGCCGCGAAGCGCTTGACCGATTCCGGGCCGATATCCAAGCCCATCATGCCGTCCGGGATCGCGTCGCACGCAACGGTTTCCGATGGTGAGTCCGCGGCGAACTGCTCTGCCACCACGATGTCCCTGGGCAGCCGCAACACGTCGGCATAGGTGTCGAGCAGCCGACGGCAGGTGTCGACCATCTCAGTTTCCAGCAACGACTTACCGACCGAAAAACCCTGCGCGGCAAGGAAAGTGAAGCACATTCCGCCACCGATCACGATGCTGTCGGCTTTGGTCGCCAGCGACTCGATGACGCCTAGTTTGTCGGACACCTTCGATCCGCCGAGCACCACCGCGTAGGGACGTTCGGTCGAGCTGGTCAGCTGCTCCAGCACCTTGATCTCATCGGCGACCAGCGTGCCCGCATAGTGCGGCACCAGCGTCGCGACGTCGTAGACCGAGGCCTGCTTGCGATGCACCACCCCGAAGCCGTCGGAGACGAAAGCCCCTCCCGGCGAGACCAATTCGGCCAGCTGCCGGGCCAGCGCGAGTCGCTGTGCGTCGTCCTTGCTGGTCTCGCGCGGGTCGAAGCGAATGTTCTCCAGCAGCAGGACGTCGCCGTCGGTGAGGCCCTCGGCGCGGGCGAGTGCGTCGGCGCCTACGACGTCACCCGCCAACTGCACATGCCGGCCCAGCTGTTCGCCGAGTGCCGCGGCGACCGGCGCCAGGGACAACTTCGGGTCGGGACCGTCTTTGGGCCGGCCCAGGTGAGCAGTGACCACAACTTTCGCACCGGCGTCGAGCAGTGCCTGCAATGTCGGCACCGACGCGGTGATCCGGCCCGGGTCGGTGATGACGCCATCGGAGTCGAGCGGGACATTCAAGTCGCTGCGCACCAGCACACCGCGACCCGAAACACCCTCAGCCAGCAGGTCTTTAAGAGTTGGGAGCGAGGACTCTGCCACGGCTAGAGCGACTTGCCGACCAGCGCGACCAGATCAACGAGCCTGTTGGAATAGCCCCACTCGTTGTCGTACCACGACACCACCTTGGCCTGGTTGTCGATCACCTTGGTCAGGCCGGAGTCGAAGATCGAGCTGTGCGGGTCGGTGACGATGTCGCTCGAGACAATCGGCGCGTCGTAGTACTTCAGGATGCCCTTCAGTTTGCCCTCGGCGGCCGCCTTGAACGCCGCGTTGATCTCGTCGACGGTGGCCGACTTGGACAGGTCGGCGGTCAGGTCGGTGACCGAGCCGGTGGGGATCGGCACCCGCAGCGCGTAACCGTCGAGCTTGCCCTTGAGACCTGGCATGACCAGGCCGATGGCCTTGGCCGCGCCAGTGGAGGTCGGCACGATGTTCAGCGCGGCGGCGCGCGCCCGTCGCAGATCCTTGTGCGGGCCGTCCTGCAGGTTCTGATCCTGGGTGTAGGCGTGGATGGTGGTCATCAGACCCTTGACGATGCCGAACTCGTCGTCGAGCACTTTGGTTAGCGGCGCAAGGCAGTTCGTGGTGCACGACGCATTGGAGATGATGTTCTGGCTGCCGTCGTACTTGTCGTCGTTGACCCCCAGGACGATGGTGATGTCCTCGTCAGTGGCGGGCGCGGAGATGATCACCTTCTTGGCGCCCGCATCCAGGTGGCCTTTGGCCTTGGCCGCGTTGGTGAACAGGCCGGTGGACTCCACCACGACGTCGACGCCGAGGTCTCCCCACGGCAGTGCCGCCGGGCCTTCCCTGACCTCGAGCGCCTTGATTTTCGCGGGACCCACGACGATGGTGTCCTCGCCCTCGAGTGTGACGTCGTGGGGCAGCCGGCCCAGAATCGAGTCGAATTTCAGCAGATGCGCCAGCGTGCTGTTGTCGGTGATGTCGTTGACGGCGATCACTTCGATGTCGGCACTGCCCTGTTCCTGCTGCGCCAATAAGGCCCGGTAGAAGTTTCGTCCGATTCGCCCGAAGCCGTTGATGCCTACCCGGACCGTCACGTGTCTCTCCCTGTCTTCTCCGCTGTCTCGCTGATGAACCGCTCGTCGCCAGCCTAGATCAGTGGTGACCAACGGTCGCGGGGCCGGTAAGAGTCCCGCCTCAGTGCCTGTGGCGGATGTGGTTGAAGGGCACCGACGGACGCATGTGACGACTCATCTCCGGCGAGCCTGCGGTCAGGTCGTCGAGGCTGCCGTGAGGGCGTGCCTACACGCCAAACACCCGCTCTGTGCGCAGGCTCGACACCAGGACGCCGGCTACGTTGCCGGCTTCTTGGTAGCCGCCCGGGTCCGCTTCATCGGGCCGCGGCGCGGGTGGGCCGGCTGCGGCGGCTGTGCCCATTCGGCTCCCGTGGCATCGAACAGCCGGGTGATCTCGGCGACGTGCATGTCGGCAAGGTCCCAGACATCGGGCACGAGCTCGCGATCGGCGATGAAGCCGAAATCGAGCCGGTCCAGATAGCTGACCACGGTGATGTTCAGACCCTGCCCGTCGGTGACGATCGACACCGGGAATTGATGACAGAGCTTCGCCCCGGCGAAGTACAACGGCTGGCGGGGCCCGGGAACGTTGGAGATCACCACGTTGAACGGCAGCGACACCCGGTCGGCCAACCGCAGCCGCGACGCCAGCCGTACGGCGGCGGTGGACAGCACCGGCGGCGAGTATCGGGTGAGGTCGACCAGTTCGGCCGCCGGAACCAGCTCGTGGGTGCGCTTGGCGTCCTGCATCGCCTTGCGGCAACGCGCGACCCGTTCCACCGGATCCGCGCAATCGGTGGGTAGCTCCGCGACGATCGCCGACATCCGGTTGGTCCATGGGTCGGTCTCGTCGCCGCTGCGGATCGAGACCGGCACCATGGCCCGCAGCGGGCGGTCCGGCAGCGCGTCGTGGGCCAACAGATACTCGCGCAGCCCGCCGGCGCAGATCGCCATCACGATGTCGTTGACGGTGCTGCCGGTCGCCTCCTTGAGCCGCTTGACGTTCTCCAAAGACGTTGTGCGCATAGAGAAACGACGATGGCCGGTGATCGCCTTGTTCCACGGCGTCGGCGGCGCCGTGATGGTGGGCAGCGAGATGTTCGGCCGGCTCCCCCGGCCCAGTTGGGCGACCCATTTGACGGCATCCCCGGCCCGGCCGGCTGCGCTGCTCACACTGCGGATCCCGGCGGCATCGGCGAGCTGACCGACAATCCGGGCCTGCACCCGCGCCGCCCGAAACGGGTTGCGGGCGAGTTGGCCCGCTGTCCGGCGCAGCAATTCGGCGCCCGACGGCAGCACCTCGGGCTCCCACGACGGGCCCGGACCTGGTTCCGTTCCGTCAGGTTCGGTGTCGGTGACGATCTGCAGCATCAGCTGCCCCGAGGCCCCGTCGATGGTGGCGTGGTGGTATTTGGTGAGCAGCGCCCAGCGTCCGTCCTGCAGACCGTCGATGACGTACACCTCCCACAGCGGTCGGCTGCGGTCCATCGGACGCCCGACGATCCGGCACACCTGCTCGGCCAGCTGATCGACGAGACCTGGCCGGGCCAAATGCAATTCGCGGATGTGGAAGTCGAGGTCGAACGCCGGGTCAAACACCCAGTAGGGATGGTCAAGCCCGAACGGCACCTCGACAAGACGTCGCCGCATCGGCTCGAGTTCGCCGACCAGCGAAGCGTATTTGGCATATACCGCCGCATACGGGTCGTAGTCGGGGCTGGGCCGTTCGAAGATCATCAGGCCGGTGACGTGACCGAAAGTCGTCGCGGTCTCCATGTAGAGGAACGCGGCGTCCAGGCCGCTGAGTTGTTTCACGGTTGGCTCCTTAGATTATTCGGGCGCGTCGAACGAAAACTGATCGCGCAGAGCTCGTTTCAGTGCTTTACCGGTCGGCGTGCGCGGGATGAGATCGATGAACACCGCCCGCTTGGGCAGTTTGAAGCGCGCCAGCTTGCCGCTGCAGTGCGCGAGCACCGCGGCCTCGTCGAGATCCGGGTCGGCGCGCACCACCACCGCCAACGGCGACTCGCCCCACTTGGCCGACGGCATGCCCAGCACCGCGACATCGGCAATACCCGGGTGCGAGAGCAGGACGTCTTCGATCTCGGCCGGGTATACGTTCTCCCCGCCGGAGATGATCATGTCCTTGATCCGATCCTGGATGTAGACGAAGCCGTCGGTGTCGCGGACGGCGACATCGCCGGTATGCAACCAGCCGTCGGTGATCGTCTCGGAGGTGGCATCCGGGCGGTTCCAGTAACCGGCCATGATGTGACGCCCGCGCACCAGCACCTCGCCCGGCGTACCGGGATCCACATCGGCGCCCTGCAAGTCGACGATGCGCACCTCGGTGTGGAAGAACGCCTTGCCGGTCGACCCGATGTGGGACAGCGCGTCGTCGGGGCTGATCACGCAGGCTGGGCCGCACGTCTCGGTCAGGCCGTAGACCTGGTGGACCTCGTAGCCGAGGCCGGCGTAGGTCTCGATCAACGACGGTGGCACCGGCGCCGCCCCGCTGTAGAAACCGCGCAACTGCAACGACTCGCGCAGCTCGGGCCGATAGGTCGGCAGCATGAAGTTCAGCATCGCCGGCACGGCTAGTGTGGTCGTGACCTGCTCCTCGGCAAACACATCCCAGATCCGCGTCGGGTCGAAGCCGCGCAGCAGGATGATCGACATGCCGCGATAGACACCGCACACCATCGGCGTGAGTGCTCCGACGTGAAACATCGGCATTGCGATCAAATAGCGGTCCCGGAACCGTATGTCCCCGCTGGCCAGCATTGTCAGCACGGCCCACTGCACGCTGTCGTGGGTGTGCACCGCGCCCTTCGGCAGCCCGGTGGTGCCGGAGGTGTACATGATGAACAGCGGGTCATCATCGTCCGCGTCGACCAGCGCCGGATCCGACGGCGCCCGCTCAACCAGAGCATCGAAGTCCGAAGTCCAACCCGGTCCGTCAGCTCCGACACGCAACCAGTGGGCCACCGGCATGTCGTCCCCGCCACCGCCGTGCAGTTCGCCGACGACAGCATCGAACTCGGCGTCGAACACCAACACCGTCGCCCCGGAGTCGCGCAGCATGAACGCCAGCTCGTCAGCGACCAGCCGGCAGTTCAGGGGAACGAACACCAGCCCGGCGCGGGCCGCGCCGTAGAAGACTTCGATGAATTCGTGGCTGTTGGGCAGCAGCACCGCGACGCGGTCACCCTTGGCGAGACCCAAGCCGGTCAGCATGTGCGCGGCCCGGTCGGCCTGCTTGTTGAGTTCGGCGAAGGTGAAGCGCAGGCCGGCGCCGTCGTCGACTAGTGCCTCCAGTTCGGGATTCAGCTCGGCTCGTTTGCTCAGATGCGATCCGACGTTCAATGGCTTGCCTTTCCAAGTCGTACGGTCAGGTGGTGAGCAAGCCGCCCTCGACGGGCAGCGTGACACCGGTGACGTAGCTGCTGGCGTCGCTGGCGAGGAAGACCACTGCGGCGCTTAGTTCTTCGGCGCGGCCGACGCGGCCCATCAGTGTGCGCGGGATGACCGTGGTCTCCATGTAGCCGTCGGGGAACTGGTCGGTCATCTCGGACTGGAAGAAGCCCGGCGCCAACGCGTTGACCCGGATGCCTTTTCGTCCGGTCCACTGTTGGGCCAGATCGCGGGTCAGGCCAATCAGGCCGGCCTTGGATGAGGCGTAGGCGGCCTGCGGCAGCCCGGCGGTGGTGAGGCCGAGCACGCTGCTGATGTTGATGATCGAGCTGCCGGGCCGCATGACCTGCGCGCAAGCCTGCGCCATCCAGTAGCACCCATTGAGGTTGATGTCGATGACCGACCGGAACTGATCGGGCGTCTCGCGGGTGGCGGGGACGGCGGTCCCGACGCCGGCGTTGTTGACCAGGATGTCGACCCGTCCGAACGTGTCGATCGCGGCGTCCACCAGCATCTGGCAATGGTTTGGGTTGGTGACGTCGGTGCGCACCGTGACGGCTTTACTCCCCGCCGCTTCGACGAGCGCGGCGGTTTCGGCGAGCCGATCTTCGCGCCGCGCGGCCAGCACCACGTCGGCGCCCGCCTCGGCCAGGGCCTGGGCGAACGCGACACCGAGGCCGCTGGACGCGCCGGTGACGATCGCGATCCGATCATCGATTCGGAAGTTGTCGAGGATGTGCATCACACTGCGCTCCTGGGCGGGGTCCGAGTCATATTTGCACCGTATCTCGATATGTTGCATTTACGCAACGATCTGCGATTTATTTCACTGCTACAACATCTGATAGTCTGTTGCATAACTGAGCCGCTAGTTCGTCACGTCCAAGGAGGTGCGACATGGCCGAAACGCAGTTGGTCCGCCTGCTGGCGGAGACGGACCGCCGCCCTGATGCGTTGACCGCCTTCCGCATCGCGCGCCGATGGTTCGTCGCCGGCCGGCGGATCGAGATGCAGGAACTGGCCGCCGAACTCGGAGTGAACCGGGCCACCCTGTTTCGCTGGGTCGGCAGTCGCGACGATCTACTCGCCGAGATTGTCTGGTCGCTTGCCGAGCCGACCCTGGCACTGGCGGTCAAGGACGCTCCCGGGACCGGAGGCCAGCGGATCTCGACCATCATGGGCCGCTTCGTGGCATTGCTGGACCAGGCGGACTACTTTCGGGAGTTTCTGCGCCGAGAACCGGAACGGGCGCTGAGAATCCTGACCACGCATGCCAGCACGGTGCAGGCGCGGCTGGTTACGGCCGTCGAAACCCTTTTGCGCGAGGAGATTACGCGCGCACGGATGCACCCGCCGTTGCCGCCGCACGACCTCGCCTATCTGATCGTGCGGATCGTCGAATCATTCCTCTACTCCGACATCATCACCGGCGAAGAACACGACACCAGCAAAGCGGCGCTGGCGATCACGGCACTGCTGGGAAGCGAAACCGCGACGGCCAAGTCATGACGTCCCGGGCGTCGCGCTTTGACGCGTCACATGGACGGGGAACTCGTCGCCCGGCTCGGGCCACGGCTGGCGGGTCAGCATGTCGGCGACGTCGACATAGCCTGCTTCGATCAGCCCGGTCTTGGCGTCGACGATGCGATACCACTGCTTTTGGACCTGAATCGGTTGGCCTTCGAGGATGATGACCCGCACGTCGCCCTCCTCGAAGTTGCAGCGCCGCTGCACCGCCTCCAGCAGTTGCTCGTTGTGTAGATGCCCCTCGCCAAAGTTCCAGCCGACCAGCGGCCCCGCAACGATTTCGCCTTCGCGCACTTTGTAGTCGGCTTCGTTGGCCTCGCCTCCCAAGGCGCGCGGCAATAGTCCGTTGAGCGCCCTGCCATGGGTATGCATGGCGCGGAACGCCGCTACCTTGTCGGCCATGACTTCGGCGGTTGCCGGGTCGTAGAGCCTGGCCAGCTGATTGACAACCAGCGCAGAGCTTTTGACGACGGTGGCATCGAGCTTTTCCTCCGCACCCGGGCGGAAGCACCACAGGCTGGTGGCCCAGTTGCCGGCGTAATACCGCATCCCCGGCAGGAACGAAATCTTTTCGGGGAAGAGGTTTCCCGCGATCGCTATGGCTGCCGCGACGAGCACCAGGGCCAGCAACAGCGGTGACTGAAGGTCGGTGGCGCGGATCGCGCCGTAGTGCCCGAACAGATAGAACAGCGAGAAGATGAAGAACACATTCCATTCCAGCGGAACTCCCATCGGGAGATTGGAAAGGATGTTGAGGTGGAAGATCACCATGAACCCGATGAGGAACCACCGCCAGGGTTGATCGCCGGCGACGAACACCAGAACCGTCGGGATGATGAATTCCGCGGTGGTACCGCCGACATGGGCCATCAGCTTCGGCAACCGGGACGGGCGCAGGTCGTTGACGTGGTCGAGGTAGAGCAGGTGTTTGAGCGGGTTGAACAGGCGGCTGCGCAGCAGCGCATTGTTGCTCGTCATCACCGCCACGACGTAGGGAAAGTGATGGTTGAGTTTGGAGGTCGCCGCGCCCCACCACAGGCACAGCATGATCAGTTTGTAGGCCGCGATCTGGTCGGGGATGAACGGGAAGAAGAACACAAACAGTTTCAGCCAGTAGTGCTCGCCACGGGCAGCCAGGAAGGTCGTCTTGTCGCGCAGACCCAGTAGCGCCAGGGCGACGATGGTGGGGATCACCAGGACGGGGTCGATCAATCCGACGTCGCCGCTGCCGGTGACCGGCCCGCCACGACCTGGTGACAACAGCGCCCACACCGCGCCGGCCAACACGACGGCGTACAGCCCGACGTCGACGATGGTGCGGTTATCGCCGCCGGTGAACGGAACCTTGCCCGGCCATGCGGGAAGGCGAATCGTGCTGGGCCGCAACCAATACAGGAATCCGCCGACCGGCGGCATGAACCGCCCGGTCAGTGGACCGGATCCGCAGCCGAAACCCATGACCTCGAACAGCAGAGTGAAGATGATGAACTTCTGGTACACGATCGGCTGGGTCCACCAGTCGGCGATGTGACTCAGGCCGCCCAGGCCGGGGGTCAGCGCGATGATCGCGGCCGGAACCGCGACGTACAGCCCAATCTTGATCAGGTAGAGCAGATACACCGCGTAGGGCGTGCCGAAGCCGTGTTCGGCCCAGTGCCGGGTGACGACCTGAAGTCGCTCCGCCCGCGGCCGGGTCGGCCAGGTCTCGGGGTCGACGTCCGGCAGTTCTGGTGACATGAATCCCATGGCGGCCTCGTTCCTGGCGATTGTGAAACCGGTTGGTCAGTACTCTATTCGGAATCACCAGCCAGGCGGGTTAGCGCCGCTGCAGACGATCGATCACACTCTCAAGAATCTGCCGGTCGTGTTTGTCAATGTGCGTCAAATGCCGGAACGCACAGGCGTATCCGACATCGCCGCGAGCATCGGCGAAGTCAATTCCCCGCTGGTACATGTCGACCCGGAGGTTGGTCCGCCGGCAGACCTGAGAGAGCAGCCGCAGAATGTCGTCGGCCTGCGGGTCATCTGCCGTCGCAGCATCTGCCGCAACGGCGTCGTCGGCAGCTCGGTTCATGTCTGTCACTCTCAACTGGATGGGGTTTGACCTGGGCAAACGCTAGCCAGTTGAGTCCGCAGGGCACCATATGCGCCCATGCCGAACCTGATGATCACTTTTGTGCGCGCAGCACCAACGCTTACGTCTGCTTAGCCGCGCGCAGCACCCCCGGGGCCATCCACCGACAGACCTCCAACGCCGTCTGCACCCTGAACACAGCATCGGGATCGTCCATGCTCTGCCCGCACAGTTCCATCGCCTGCGCCACACGATACTGAATAGTGTTGCGATGCAAGGTCATCGCGTCGGCTGTGGCGACATAGCTGCGGTTGCGGGCCAGGAACTCCCGCAAGGTCTCGCGCAGCCAATCGTTGCGCTCGTCGTCAACACTGAGATCGCCCAACACATCAGTGACGAAGCGCCTCAGCTCGTCCACGTCACCGGCCATCAAAGCTATCGGCGCGACGTCGCCGTAGAAAAGGACCCGGTCGCGACGGCGCCGTTCCCCGGCCAGAGCCACCGCCTTAGCCCGCTCGGCTTGTTCCAACGACGCCCGGAATCCGCGCAGCCCGTTCTCCACCCGACCGAACGCCAGCCGTGCCTGGATTCCTGCCGACTCGAACGTCGCGCGCAGGCGCGACGGATCGAGGGGCCGCGCCGCCACCGGTGAAAACCACAGCCGGGCTTCATGCTCATCGGTCGGCACCATCAAAGAATTCCCCAAGCCGCCCAGCTCTGCGGCCAACAGGCAGCGCACCTGGTCGAACAGCGCCACCGCATCTCCGAGGGACACGGCCGCATCTACCCATACCATCGCCGCGAGATGGCTGCGGTCGAACCGATAGCGCAGCAGCTTCTCGGCGCGGGCAACGTCGATTGGGGTACCGGCCAGCACCTCGCTGATCCAGCGCTGTTGCAGGCCGCTGCGCCGGCTCAGCCAGCGATCGTGTTCCTCTTCGTAGGCCACGATCAATTGGTCCGCGACCAGGTCGATAAGGCGGGCCGAACGATTTACCAGCTCGGTGAGCGTCGGCACTTGCTGAGCGGGCTCCAGAACCGACACGTAGCGCATCGCCGTCTCCAGGAAACGCGCGTGTCCCAGCCGATGCGCTCGAATCAAGGGCGCCAACGGGATATCGCGCTGCGCGGCCGCCCGAACGTACGCCAGCGCAGCAGCCGGAGCCTCGATCAAGGATGTGGGCGCGTCTCGATCCAGGAAATGAGTGGCCGCCACGACGTTCTCGGTGAGGCTCGCCCGCCACAAGTCGATCATCCGGGCGTCGTAGTTGAGGCCCTTGATCTCGGTCCTCATCATGTCGAACAACTCCGCGATGAAGTCGTCGCGGATCTTGTCCATCCGTCGAACGATCACCGAAAGGGGCCCGCCGTCGGACTCGGCCACTTTGCGTCCCTTCTGCGCGGCCACCCCCTGCACCATTTGACACTGCGCGGGATCACCATCGCTACCATCTAGGGACTCGACGGCAAAGAAGCCTCGGAGGAGGAACGTGAGCACTGACACCGAAGATCACGACCACGGCAAGTGGGACCCCGGTCTGACCAAGCGGCTGATGAGCGTGATGCGGCCGGTGTTGAAGACCTACTTCCGGTCCGAGGTGCATGGCCTGGACAACTTCCCGCCGGGCGGGGCGCTGGTGGTCGCGAACCACTCCGGCGGCCAGTTTCCGATGGATATTCCGATCCTCAGCGTCGACTTCTACGACAAGTTCGGCTACGACCGCCCCGTCTACACACTGAGCCACGACATCCTCTTCATGGGCGTCACCGGAGACTTCTTCAGGCGCACCGGCTACATCCGGGCCAACCGTGAGAACGCGGCCAAGGCGTTGCGGACCGGCGGCGTGGTGGTGGTTTTCCCCGGCGGCGACTACGACGCGTATCGGCCGACGACGTCGGAGAACGTCATCGACTTCAACGGCCGCAAGGGGTACGTCAGCACGGCGATCGAAGCCGGAGTGCCCATCGTGCCGATGGTCTCCATCGGCGGCCAAGAGACCCAGTTCTATCTGACCCGGGGCACCTGGCTGGCGCGGACGCTGCAACTGAAGCGGCTGCTGCGCAGCGAGATCCTGCCGCTGTCGTTCGGCTTTCCGTTCGGATTGACCTCTCCGATTCCACCCAACCTGCCGCTGCCCTCCAAAATCGTCACGGAGGTGCTGGAACCGATTGACATCGCCAAAGAGTTCGGCGCGGACCCCGACGTCGACGAGGTCGACGAGCACGTCCGGTCGGTGATGCAGCAGGGTCTGGACAAGTTGGCCGCCGAGCGCCGTTTCCCGATTCTGGGCTGAGACATGACATCTCGGGCTTCTCGTATCGACCAGGCGGTGGGAATCATCAGTACCCTGCGGCGCGCCGGAATGATCGCGCCGATGCGACCCGACCGCTATGTGAAGATGGCCGCTGCCATGCGCCGCGAAGGCATGGCCATGACGGTAGGTTTCGCCAGTGCGGCGCAGCGCTGCCCGGACCGTCCCGGCCTGGTCGACGAACTGGGCACGCTGACCTGGCGACAGCTCGACGCGCGAATCAACGCGCTGGCCGTGGCGCTGCAAGGATTGCCCTCCGGACAGCCCAAGGTGATCGGGGTCATGTGCCGCAATCACCGTGGTTTCGTCGAGGCGTTGGTGGCCTCCAACCGGATCGGCTCAGACGTCGTGCTCCTCAACACCTCGTTCGCCGGCCCGGCGATGGCCGACGTGGTCAACCGGGAAGACGTGGAGGCCGTCATCTACGACGAGGAGTTCACCGCGACGGTGGACCGCGCGTTCGCCGATAAGCCGGATGCCACCCGCATCCTGGCCTGGACCGACGGTCCGCATGAACTGACGGTCGAGAAGCTCATCGCCGAGCACACCGGGCAACAGCCCGAACGCGCCGGCCGCAAGGGCAAGATCATCCTGCTGACCTCCGGAACCACCGGAACGCCCAAGGGCGCCAAGCAGTCTGGCGGCGGCGCTGGAATCGGAACCCTTAAGGCGATCCTGGACCGCACCCCGTGGCGCGCGGAGGAGACGGTGGTGATCGTGGCGCCGATGTTCCACGCGTGGGGCTTTTCCCAACTGATCTTCGCCGCGTCGATGGCCTGCACGGTGGTGACCCGACGCAAATTCGACCCGGAAGCCACCTTGGACCTCATCGACCGCCACCAGGCGACGGGCCTGGCGGTGGTACCGGTGATGTTCGACCGCATCATGGATCTGCCCGACGAGGTCCGCAGCCGCTACAGCGGCCGCTCGTTGCGCTTCGCCGCGGCGTCCGGGTCACGGATGCGCCCCGACGTCGTCATCTCGTTCATGGACCAGTTCGGCGACGTGATCTACAACAACTACAACGCGACCGAGGCCGGCATGATCGCCACCGCCACGCCGGAGGATTTGCGCGCGGCACCAGACACCGCCGGGCGGCCCGCCGGCGGAACCGAAATCCGGATTCTGGACCCGGAATTCAACGAATTGCCGGTCGGTGAAGTCGGCACGATCTACGTCCACAATGACACCCAGTTCGACGGCTACACATCGGGCGCCACCAAGGATTTCCATGCTGGATTCATGTCCTCGGGCGACGTCGGCTACCTCGACGAGAACGGGCGGCTGTTCGTCGTCGGCCGCGACGACGAAATGATCGTCTCCGGCGGCGAGAACGTCTACCCGATCGAGGTGGAGAAGACGCTATCCGCCCACCCGGATGTGGCCGAGGCGGCGGTGATCGGCGTGGACGACGACCAGTACGGGCAGCGGTTGGCGGCGTTCGTGGTGCTCGAGCCCGGCGGCGCGGCCAACGTCGAGACCCTCAAGCAGCACGTCCGCGACAACCTGGCCAACTACAAGGTGCCCCGCGAACTGGCCATCCTCGACGAGCTTCCCCGCGGCAGCACCGGCAAGATCCTGCGCAACGAACTCAAATCCCAGGTGAGTGGCTCATGAGAGGCGACCGGTTGTTACGGACCTTGAGGCGGCGTGTGTTCACGCCAAGGCCGCTGACTCGCGCCGCAGTTGAATTACTCAACGCGGCCAACGGATTACATCCGCTCAGCCGTAACCCGTACGCGTCGGTGCTGGTGTTCTGGTTTGGCTGGCCGGCGTCGGAGGTGCCGGGTCTGTATGGTGCGGCCTCCGCGCTCGACGCCGTGCGCCGAGGCCGCCGCGGCGATTTCGCCGGCGCGAAAGGCAAAGCGGCGCTTGCCCTCACCGTCGCATCCTGGGGCATCCTGGGGGTGATCCGCTATCGCAATAGCACAACTCCCGGCCCGGTGCTGGAAGCCGGGTTGACCGAACAGCTCGGTCCCGATTACGAAGAGGAACTCAAGGCGCTGCCGACGCAGTCTTCCGGCTCGAAAGGCAGAGGCCGGCGCAATCCTCCGCTGCGCACCACGGTGGCCCGGCGCCGCTTCGTCGACAAGCAGAACATCGTGTCCTACGGCCCGCACGGGCGGGCTAACCTGGCCGACATCTGGCGCCGCCGGGACCTGCCGCGTGACGGCAAGGCACCGGTGCTGCTGCAGGTACCCGGTGGCGCGTGGATGATCGGGTGGCGCCGCCCCCAGGCGTATCCGTTGATGACCGATCTGGTTTCGCGCGGTTGGGTGTGCGTCTCGATGAACTACCGGGTCGCCCCGCTGCACACCTGGCCCGACCACATCGTCGACGTCAAGCGCGCGCTGGCCTGGGTCAAGGAGAACATCGCGGCCTACGGCGGGGATCCGAATTTCGTTGCGATCAGCGGTGGTTCGGCTGGCGGTCACCTGTCCGCGCTGGCGGCCCTAACCCCGAACGACCCCAAATTCCAGCCGGGCTTCGAAGAAGCCGACACGTCGGTGGTGGCAGCCGTCCCGTTCTACGGCCGCTACGAGTGGTATTCCACCGAGGCCCCCGGCCGCGCCCAGTTCGTCGACGTGATGGAAAGGCTAGTAGTCAAGCAGAAACTCAGCACGCACCGGGACATCTATCTCGACGCCTCCCCGCTGCGGTACGTAAACGCCGATGCGCCGCCGTTCTTCGTCCTGCACGGAACCGACGACTCCCTCATCCCGGTCGCCGAAGCACGGGAGTTCGTCGAAGAGCTGCGTTCGGTGTCGAAGTCTCCGGTCGCGTATGCCGAACTGCCCTACGCCCAGCACGCGTTCGACATCTTCGGTTCCCCGCGGGCGCGTCACGCCGCCGAAGCCGTGGCCCGGTTCTTGTCCTGGGTGTACGTGACGAACCCGCCGCCCGCGAACGGCAAGCCCTGACCGCCTAGAGCTGCTCGGCGGCCCGTTCGAGTTCGGCCAGCGCCGGCTCGATGGCGTCGGCCATCTCGTCGATGTCGTTGGCCACTTCGGGCGTGGTGACAAAACCGAAGTCCAAGTAGTCCCGGTAGGAGAAGCAGGTGATGTTCAGCGCCACGTCCATCACCGGAGGCCCGAGCGGTACCAACGAGTCCAACTTGGCGCCGGCCATGTACAGCGGCATGGGCGGGCCCGGGACATTGGAAACAACGAGGTTGATCGGAGCCAGGTTGTGCGACAGCCCGGTGGCCGTGTACGCCCGCGCGGCCAACTGCAGCAGGCCGGGCGGCGTGGTTTCGGTAAGTCCCATGATCTGGTGCGCCGACAGCGCCTTGGCCATTTCCTTTGCGCTTTGCGTGCTTTCGTGGATGGTCTTCAGCCGCTTACCCGCATCCTCCACATCGGTGGCCAGCGAAGCGGTCATCGAGCTGATCTGATTGCCGACGTCGCTCGCCGTTGCGTCGGTGCGGGTCGAGACCGGGATCTGCGCAATGAGCGGTTTGGCCGGCAGCTCGCCGCGCTTCTGCAGGTATTCGCGGGCGGCACCGGCCACCATCGCGAGCACCACGTCGTTGAGCTTCACACCGAATGCATCCTTGACGGTCTTGGCCCGGGCCAGCTCGACGCGGCAGCCGGTGATCCGCCGATGCGGCGAAACCGCAGCGTTGAATCGGGTCTTCGGCGCTTCGAAATAGCCGGGCGGCTTGGTGCTGACGCCCAACGCAGCAATCTGCTGACGCACGGTCTGCTCCAGCAGGCGCGTGATGCGGAACGGCGTCTTGACCGCCACGTTGATGAGCGCTCCTACCGCACGCCGTTCAATGCCCGGGAGCTGAAATCCGACCAGTGATCCCACCGTCTCCTTTTGTGGCGGCCGAGGTTCCGGCGTGACGTCCAAGAGGATCTCGCCCAGTCCCGCGCCGGAGACGCCGTCGACGATGGCGTGATGCATCTTGGTCAGCGTCGCCATCCGGCCGCCGCTCACGCCCTCGATCACCCACAGTTCCCACAGCGGTCGGGAGCGGTCCAGCTTGTACGACATCAGCCTGCCCACCAGCTCTTCGACCTCACGGCGCTCACCGGGTGCCGGAACTCCGATGCGGCGGACGTGGAAATCGATGTCGAGTTCCTGGTCCTCGACGAACCACGGCCGGTCCAGCCCCAGCGGGGCACCGGTGACCCGCCAGCGCAGCTGCGGCAGCTCCGGCAAGCGCTCGATGAGCAGTTCGCGAAGTCGCTGAAAGCTGTACTCGGGCGCGTGCTGGATATCGCAGATCGCGAGCGCACCCACATGCATATGCCAGCCCGCAGTTTCTGCTGACCAAAACGCCGCATCGACACTTGAAAGCCGCTTCATCCCATGACCGTAGCCCTCGCCTGGCGGGCTCGCCCAGCGATCGCGGACAATCTCACAGGGCCGGTCTAGGGTCGTTAGGCGTCCTCGAGCAGGTCGGGCGTCACCGCCGACTCGGTATCGGGGATGCCTTCGACTTTCGCCTTGCGATCGGCCATCGACAACAGGCGGCGAATGCGGCCGGCCACAGCGTCTTTCGTCATCGGAGGGTCGGCGAGACGGCCCAACTCCTCCAGCGACGCCTGCCGGTGCTCGACGCGCAGTTTGCCGGCCGACGCCAAATGATCGGGCACGGTGTCGCCGAGTATCTCCAGCGCGCGCTCCACCCTGGCGGCCGCCGCCACCGCGGCCCGGGCCGAGCGGCGCAGATTGGCGTCGTCGAAATTGGCGAGCCGGTTGGCCGTCGCACGCACCTCGCGGCGCAGCCGGCGCTCCTCCCAGATCACCCGGGTGTCCTGGGCGCCCATCCGGGTCAGCAACGTGCCGATCGCCTCGCCGTCGCGCACCACCACACGGTCGGCGCCACGCACCTCGCGGGCTTTGGCGCTGACCCCCAGCCGGCGTGCCGCCCCCACCAGCGCCAGGGCGGCCTCCGGGCCGGGGCAGCTGACTTCTAGCGCCGACGAGCGCCCCGGCTCGGTCAGCGAACCGTGCGCCAAAAAGGCTCCCCGCCATGCGGCTTCGGCGTCGCCGACACTGCCGCCGACGACCTGGGCCGGCAGACCGCGCACCGGACGCCCGCGCATGTCGAGCAGTCCGGTCTGACGGGCCAGCGCCTCGCCGTCGTTGGCGACCCGCAGCACGTAGCGGGTGCTCTTGCGAATTCCGCTGGCCGACAACACATGCACGACGGCGTTGTAGCCGTACAGGTCGAAGATGTCCTTGCGCAGCCGCCGCGCGATGCCGCCCAGATCCACCTCGGCCTCGACGACCACCCGGCCACCCACGATGTGCAACCCACCGGCGAACCTCAGCAGGGAAGTAACCTCTGCCCGCCGCGCACTGACAGATTTCACTGCCAGGCGGCTCAGCTCTTCCTTGACTTCGGTCGTCATCGCCACGCGTCGTCACCCCTCGGTCCGTTGCGACCCTCGATTGGGATCTCTTCGGTGGCCGTCACCGTAGGTCCCGCCGGGCCATCGTCGCCCACGCGTACCCCATCCAAAGCCGCCGCCAGCTTGCCCGGGTCATGTAAAGGTGTACCAGGTCTGGCCACATCGGCGAAGTGGACCTCGGCTTGCAGCAGTGTTGCGGTGCGGCGCAGTTGATCCCGTTCCCGCTCACTCGGCACCCGTTCGGCGTCGATGATGATGTCGTGAACGGTGAACCCGGGCGCATGCTGGGCCAGCACGTGCAGGTGACGCTCCACCGAGAAGCCGGCCGTCTCCCCCAGTTCGGCGACCAGGTTCAGCACCAGCGCCCGCCGGGCCGTGGTGGCCCGCAGCGCCGCGGCCAGCCCCGGCACCAGCACGTGCGGAATCACGCTGGTGAACCACGACCCGGGCCCCAGAACCACCAGGTCGGCGGCCATGATGGCGTCGACGGCCTGCCGGGTCGCCGGCGGGTCGGAAGGCAGCAACCGGACCCGCCGGACCTTTCCCGGTGTGGTGGCGATCCCCACTTGGCCGCGGAGCACCCGGAACATTCGCGGGTCGGCTTCCAGGCCCGACACGTCGGCTTCGATCTGCAAGGCGATCGGGCACATCGGCAGCACCCTGCCCTTGACGCCGAGGATGCGGCCGAGCTCGTCGAGGGCGGCGACCGGGTCGGCCAGCACCTCGGACAGGCCGGCCAGTAGCAGGTTGCCGATCGGATGCCCGGCCAGGGCGCCGCTGCCGCCGAATCGGTGTTGCAGGATGGTCGCCCACAGTCGTCCGTACGGGCTGTCGGATGCCAACGCCGCCAACGCCATTCGCAAATCCCCAGGGGGCACCACGTCTAGTTCGCTGCGCAGCCGACCCGAGGAGCCGCCGTCGTCGGCAACGGTCACGATCGCGGTGACGTAGGGCGTGAGCCGCCGCGCGGCCGACAACGTCGCATACAAGCCGTGCCCGCCGCCCAGGGCAACGATGCTTTGGTTGGTGGGGCCGACCGGTGAAGTCATTCGCGACCCAGATCCCGATGCAGCACCCGCACCGACAGCTGCGGGTCCGACTGCAGCAATCCCATCAGTGCTTCCGCGATCGCGACGCTGCGGTGCTTTCCACCCGTGCAGCCGATCGCGACCGTCATGTAACGCTTCCCCTCTCGGCGGTAGCCCTCGACGACCAAGGACAGCAACTGATGGTAAGCGCCAAGGAACTCAGCCGCGCCAGGTTGACCCAACACGTACTCGCGCACCGCGGAATGTTGGCCGGTGAGCGGACGCAACTCGTCTACCCAGTGCGGGTTTGGCAGAAACCGCACGTCCATCACCATGTCGGCATCCATCGGCAGCCCGTACTTGAAGCCGAAGGACTCGACGGTGACGCTGGTGGACACTCCGGCATCGCCGCCGAACGCACGCTCGATGCTCTCCCGTAAACCGCGCACCGACAGTGTCGAGGTGTCGATGATCAGGTCTGCGGTGGCGCGAACCTGGGCCAGCATCCTGCGTTCGGCAGCGATTCCCTCGGCCAACGTCTGCTGGCCCTGCAGCGGATGGCTGCGGCGATTCTGTTCGTAGCGGCGCACCAACATGTCGTCGGATGCCTCCATGAACACCACCCGGGGAGTGATGTTCCGGGTGGCCAGCTCGGTGCGCACCGAACCCAGGTCACCGGTGAATCCGCGCGACCGCACATCCATCACCACCGCCAGCTGGGTGATCCGCGACCCGGCCGCCAGCCCGAAATCCACCATCCGGGTGATCAGCTGGGGTGGTAGGTTGTCGGCCACATACCAGCCGAGGTCCTCGAGCACCTTCGCCGCGGTGCCGCGACCGGCTCCGGACAGTCCGGTCACCAGAACGACGTCGATATCGGCTCGGGAGTCCTCCACGGTCATTCCGGGGCTCCGGATTGGTCCGGCCGCAGCGCCTCGAGCACGGCCGTGGCCGTGGCCACGCCGATACCCGGAACGGCAGTGATCTGGTCGACGGTGGCCTCCTTGAGGCGGGCTATGGATCCGAAATGGGTGACCAGCGCTTTGCGACGATGCTCTCCCAATCCGGGCACCGAGTCCAGCACCGATGCCGTCATCCGCTTGGATCGCTTGCTGCGATGGTAGGTGATGGCGAATCGGTGCGCCTCGTCGCGGATCCGCTGTAACAGGTACAGCCCCTCGCTATTGCGCGGCATGATGATCGGGTCCGGTTCCGACGGGACCCACACCTCTTCCAGTCGCTTTGCCAAGCCTATTACCGCGACGTCGGTGATACCCAGTTCGTCGAGCACCGCGCTTGCCGCATTGACCTGTGGCGCACCGCCATCGACGACGAACAGATTCGGCGGGTAGGCAAAGCGGCGTGATTTACCTTCCGGGGAAAGCAGATTCGGGTCGTTCTGGTCTTGCAGATGTCGCCAGAACCGGCGTCGGGTCACCTCGGCGATGGAGGCGACGTCGTCCGAGCGCCCCTGCCCGGCGGCGTCGCGGATGCCGAAGTGACGGTAGTCCGATTTGCGTGGCAGACCGTCCTCGAACACCACCAGCGAGCCCACCACGTCGGTGCCTTGCACGTGGCTGACGTCGACACACTCAATCCGCAGCGGCGCAGCTGCCAACCCCAGGGCTTCCTGAATATTCTGCAGCGCAGCCGATCTGGCGTTGAAGTCGCCGGCCCGCTTCAGCTTGTGTTGCTGCAGAGCGTCTTTCGCGTTGCGTTGGACGGTTTCGGCAAGTGCCCGCTTATCGCCACGGCGGGGAACCCTCAAGGTCACCCTCCCGCCCCGGAGGCCGGACAGCCAACTCGTCAGTTCATCATGGTTGGACGGCAGACACGGCACCAGCACCTCGCGGGGAACCGGGTTGGCGGATTCGTCGGCCGCGCCGTCCAATTCGGCCTGCTCGCCGTAGAACTGGGTCAGGAATTGCTCGACCAGCTGCTCCTCGCCGGATTCGCTTGGGTCTCCTGGCTTTTCGACGATCCAGCCACGCTGGCCACGAACCCGGCCGCCGCGGACGTGGAAGACCTGCACCGCCGCTTGCAGTTCGTCGTCGGCGAACGCGACCACGTCGGCGTCGGTACCGTCGCCGAGCACCACGGCCTGCTTTTCCATGGCCCGTTTCAGCGCGGACAAGTCGTCGCGAAGCCGCGCTGCCCGTTCGAAATCGAGTTGCTCGGCCGCGGCGTTCATCTGCTGTTCGAGGTTTCGGGCAAATCGGTCGGTCTTGCCGGACAGAAAATCGCAGAAGTCCGTGACGATTTGGCGGTGCTGATCCGCATCGACCCGGCCGATGCATGGCGCTGAGCATTTATCGATGTAGCCGAGCAGGCATGGACGGTCGATCTGCTTGTGCCGCTTGAACACTCCGGCCGAACACGTTCGCGCCGGAAATACCCGGGTGAGCAGATCCAGCGTTTCCCGGATCGCCCAGGCGTGCGAGTACGGCCCGAAGTAGCGCACGCCCTTGCGCCGCGGGCCGCGATAGACCATCAACCGGGGAAACTCCTCGTTGAGGGTGACGGCCAGCGCCGGATAGGACTTGTCGTCCCGGTAGCGGACATTGAAGCGCGGATCGAATTCCTTGATCCAGTTGTATTCCAGCTGCAACGCCTCGACTTCGGTGTTGACCACCGTCCACTCGACCTTGGCAGCGGTTGTCACCATCTGCCGAGTCCGCGGATGCAGGCTGGCGATGTCGGCGAAGTAGGACGTCAGCCGGCTGCGCAGGCTCTTGGCCTTGCCGACGTAGATGACTCGCCCGTGCGGGTCCCGGAATCGGTATACGCCAGGCTCGACCGGGATGGACCCGGGCGGAGGACGATATGTCGCGGGATCTGGCACGTACCCAGGCTAGTAGTCGCTAATCGGGTCGCTAGAAAGGCGGGCTTTCGTCGTCTGGGTCCGGTGGTGGGCGCCCGTCGCTGCTGACCGGAGCGGCTTGGCGGGCTTGGTAGTTTTGGTGGCGTTCGGTGGCGATGCGGTAGGCGCGTTCTTTGGCGCGGGTGCGTCGGCGTTTGGGCATCATCGCGGTGCGCGCCGGGCACGGCTCAGGTGGCGCGGTGTCGGCCTCGGGAGCGGGCATGCCGCCCACGGCGTGGCACAGGCTGGGGAACAGCAGCGCGCTACCTGGGGTGGTGACGTGGGTCTGTCCACCCGGAGAGGTGAAAATCAGTGTCCCGTCAGCCAGCTGCTGTTCCTTCCAGCCCCAGAACGTTTTCACCAGGTGATGGGTGCGGCACTTGCAGTTCAGGTTGCCCGCATGCGTGGGCCCACCCTGGGCGTGCGGGATCGAATGATCGATATCGCACTGCGTGGCGGGGACATCGCAGCCCGGCCAGCGACAGGTCAGATCGCGGCAGCGCACAAAATCGGCCAACGCCTTCGACGGGACATAGCCGGGCTCAGGTGGGGCATCACCGGGATGAAGCAACGGCACCAGCGTGGCCGACTTGGCCAACTCGGCCACCAGCTCGGGGCTAATCAGCCCATCGGCACCGACCTGCCAGCCCGGCGCCTCGCTGCGGCCCTCGATCGTGGCCTGCTCGGCGATCAGATGGATCGCGACCGGGGAGGCCGCCGGCCGCTTCCCGGCGGCACAGTCGCGGCGCCCGCAGCGACACCCCAGCCGATCAGCCCCGGCCGCCAACGCCCCCAACGCATCGGCGCGACGCTGCACCGCGGTGCGCGGATCGTGCTCACACACGGTGGCCGCCAACGCCGTCAGCCGCTTATCCAGCGCGTGCGCATCCGGACTGAACAGGCTGCCCTGGATCTGGGCAATACCGTCCTGCTCCCCACCAATCCACACCTCACGATCGGTGTGTGCCTTGGTGCGCCGACGGACCGCATCGGCATCCACCCGCGCCACGATCGCGTCGACCTTGCCCGAGAGCCGGGCGTTGGTCATCGAGGGCCAGCGGGTCACGTTGGCCGCCACCAAACCGTCCACCCGGGCCAAGATCTGGGGCTCGGTGATCAGATCGGTGCGATACACGATGGTCTGAAACGCCCGATAGTCGATATCCCCGGCGGCAAACACCGCAGCCGTCTGAGGCAACCGCTCGCGCATGGCCCGCGCATAGCGGATCCGGCTAGCGGCCATGCCCTGGCTGATCCGCAACCCCGCGCCCACCTCGGCGGCCACCGCCTCCATGGTGTCGATCGCCCAGTCCTCGGTGTCCGAACACTGGGACAGCCGGTAGGCGAACAACTCCCCAATCGCCACCAACTGCGCGGCCGCGGCCTGGTTCTCCGCGCGGGCGAACGCGGTAATGCGCTCCACCCACGACTTGGATTCCGCCGTCACCGTGCGCTGCGCAAACCGCTCAGACAACTCATCGACGCGGGCCACCACCTCCGGATCGGACCCCGAACCCGACACATCTTCGAACATACATTCGATTATGCCAGACAGGCCCGACAGGTCGCGTCACGAAGCGCGATCTCCTTTGAAGGCTCCTCAGACGCCCGGCGGCTTGGTTACGGTGACCGGCACATTCCAGTTGGACAGCGTCAGCTGGATGCTATTGCCCGGGCTGGGTTCCAGCATTAGCTGAACCAACTCGTGGTCACCGTCCTCGCGGATCCAGGCGGTGCCGGGAACAGTTCCGTTGGCCGCCAACTGCGGGAAGAGCTTGTTGACGGCGGCAGCGCTGATATCACCTGTGACCTTCACGGTTCTCAGACCGTTGATCGTTTCCCCGCCGACAGGCTTTGCGCTGCTGAAGCCCGACAAGATGTTCGCCAGACCGGTGTCGGGGTTCAGAATCGACGAGGGGTCATAGTGAAAGAGGTCTTGGGCTTTCCCCATGTCGTCCCATTTGCCCGGGTTTAGGGCGTTGCTGTAGAACTCGCCGTCCAGGATCACGAAGTCGGCATCTAGTTCATTCGTGCCGCCGACCGAGATCTTGACGTTTCCCGTTGCGGCGGGGATCGGGAGGGTGGTGAGATCGCTGGTCAGCGTTTTGAGGGGGAGCCCCTGAATCTTGCCGGCGACGGTTTGCACGATATGGGCGCTTCTGAGCGCTCGGGTGGCCTGGGCCGATTGCGCCAGAAGTGTGCTGGTGTCCGGCAAGGCGGCTTCGCCGGTCTGGCCGGCAGGACGGTTTTTGTACGTCGCCAAACCAACGGCGAGGACGATCGCAAGGACCGTTACAAGTAACGCGGCCGGAATGAGGACCGCTTTGCGCCGCAACAACGGACGGGTCCGTCGCACCGGCGCAGCCGACCGGTCTGGCCGGTGCGGGAGCGATTCCCGCTGTGGCACGGCTAGATGGTGCGGCGTTGGGGCCGAGGGGGGAGGAACATCGTGCGGAGGCGGCGGATGCTGAACCGGGATCGTCGGTGCTATGGCACCTGCCGATGCTGGCTGTGTGGCTGATTCTGGCGCAGCTGCTGGTTTCGGAGTCGAAATTGGGACGGTGATGGCGTCGCGGGCGGCACCAGCTAACTCCACGGTGGTCGCGTAACGCTGATCGGGGTCTTTGGCCATACCGCTGGCGATTACCTGGTCCATCTGCGCCGGCAAATTTGGTTGGGTGGTCGATGGTTGAGGCGGTGTGGTGTTGAGGTGTGCGACGACCAGTTCGGCCATCGTGGCTTCGCCGAACGGCGGGCTCCCAGTGAGGCATTCGTACAGAACACATGTCAAGGAGTAAATATCCGCGCGGGCATCCTCTTCTTTCCTGCTACCAAGACGCTCAGGCGCGATGTACTGGAAAGTGCCGATTGTGTTGCCAGACTTGGTCATTCGTGTCTCGTCGATCGCGCGAGCGATCCCGAAATCTATCAGGTAGGGGAAATCGTCGCGATCCAGCAGAATGTTTGAGGGCTTGACGTCGCGGTGCAACAGACCCGCCTCGTGGGCCGCATGCAACGCTTTTGCGACCCCCTCAATGATGTGCACCGCACGGGCGGGGTCGATCGGGCCGTCGGCAAGTACGGTTTGCAGGTCACGGCCCTCGATCAGGCGCATATTCACATATAAGCGGCCGTCGATCTCTCCGTAGTCGTGTATCGGGACGACGTGCGGGGTGTTCAATCGTGCTGCGGCGTGGGCTTCTCGGCGAAAGCGCCGCTGAAAGTCCTCGTCGTCAGAGAAATGCGGGGGTAAGAGTTTGATGGCGACCATGCGGTCGGTGGCGGTGTCATGGGCACGCCAGACTTCTCCCATGCCGCCACGGCCGAGCAATTCGATCAACCGATAGCGCCCGAAAGGTGTCCCTTCCAATGTCGGCCTCCCTGGCAGTAGCGGTCCAGCAACACGATAGGCGCGACAATGGCTTCGCACCGTGGAAACGCGACACGGCTGCGAGCGAAGTTAGTCACGCCCGGCTGTCCAGTTGCGCACGTCTTTTCGCTGCCCAGTCCGCCATGGGAAATCCCGGCTTCGAATCGCAGGCTGAGATGACCAGAACCACGCGCGGGACCACTGCCAGGCCGTAGTCACAGGTCCAATCCGGACGGGTCATGGTCCACACCAGGACGCCATCTGACAATGTGGCGAAGAAGCTGAGTCTCATCGGTCCAAAGTCGCCGGACGGGGATACGCCGGTGGCATCGCCCCGGCAGTTGGACACGGCGCTGAAGCCGTTCCAAACCACGTCGTGGGTGTTCAAGGCGTTGTCGTAGACGTCGGTGGATTCGGCGTACAGTGCCTGGCTGTCGAATTTGTACGCGGACTCGGCGTGGTCCCTCGACCCGGCAGGCCGAAGCGGCGAACCCTCGAAAAGCATTGCCGCCGAGCATTCCGGCGGGCGGGCGCTGGTGAAGTAGTTGGTGTCCACTGGGGCCGCGGTTGCCGTGCCCAGCGGAGTGGTGTCGCCGTCTTGCAGCAACAGCTCGCGCGCCGCGATCACGTGCTGCGACGGCTGCTCCCCCGAAGCCCGAACCGCGTGGCCTGTCACCGTTGTGACGCAGCCACTTACCGTCATCCCAACAATGGCCAGGGTGACCGCGGTCCGACGCCCAAGTCGTGCCATCGGGCGATCGTACCCGGACCGCAATGCGTTACCCCGGTGGCAGTTTCAGGACCTTACCGGTGTCGTCGTCGGTGACGTAGACGTTGCCGTTGGTGTCCACCGCCACACCGCTCGGGCTGCCCAGACCGGTGAAGGGCAGCACGCTCTGGGTACTCGAGCCGGCTGGCAGCCTCAACACCTGATGGTTGTCAGCGACATAGACATTGCCGGCGGCGTCCACCGCCACACCGTTGGGGTGATCGAGGCCAGTGAATGGCACTACGACCGGGTTGGTGAATCCCACCGGAAGTTTCATCACCCCATGCTTCCCGTCGACGACGTACACGGAACCGGCGGCGTCCACCGCGACAGCTTTGGGGTGATCGAACTGGAAGCCGGTGACGGGCAGCGGGACAGGGCTGCTGGCTCCCGCCGGAAGTATCATCACCCGATCGTTGTCAGTGTCGGCGACGTAGACATCACCCTTGTTGTCCACGGCGACGCCAGACGGGTGGTCGAGCCCTGGACCATGCGAATTCGAGAAGGGCAGCTCCGAAACCTGAGGGGTCGGCCCCGCCACTCTCATCACCCGACCTTTGTGGCCGACGTCGGTGACGTAGACGTTCCCGTCCTTATCGACCGCGATACCAAACGCACCCTTGAGCTCGCCAATGGGCAGCTCGGTGGGCACGTTGGAACCGGGTGCCAGCTTCCATAGCTGTGCCTTGTCGTGGTCGACGGCCACGACGTAAACATTGCCCGCGGAGTCGACCGCCACGCCTATGGGGTGCTTGAGACTGCCGAACGGCAGTTCGGTCGATGACCCCGCGGGCGAATTGGGTGACACCGTTTGCATGGAAGGCGCCGCGATTTGCGTGGAAGGCTTTGCGGTTTGCGGGGCTATGGTTTGCGAGGTGGTATTACGCGGCCATAGGAAATAGCCCACGGCGCCGGCGGCCACTAACACGACGACTAGGGCGATCAACCCCAATTTCAGTCGACGGTGCTGCCGAAGAAAGCGCGGCTGCGGTGGTGGCGGCGCCCCGGTCCGAGGCGGCATCCGGCCCGGACGGGGCGGGTACGGCACGCGCCGTGGGCGCCGCGGCGGTGGGGGCACCGGAGGGGCGGCGACGCCGGGCCCAGTCGGTTCGCGTGCGGGCGGGGACGCGGGTGGGGTCCCGACGCCGGCTGGGGGCGGGGGTGTCCGCGACGTCGGGTCGACGGCGACCACCACCGCTGTGACGTTGTCGGGACCCCCGCCGAGGTTGGCGGCCTCGATCAATGCCCGGCATGCGTCGGCCGGGTCTGGGTGCTCGGTGAGGATGGCGGCCAGCGTGGCGTCATCGACGACGCCGTGTAGACCGTCGCTGCACAATAGAATTCGGTCACCGGGCCGCAGATCCACCGAGTTAACGTCAGGCTTCGCAGGCGGGGTCATCAAAACGTGGCGGGTGACCACCGAACGGTTCGGGTGATGCGCGGCTTCCTCTTCGGTGATTTCACCGGCGTCCACCACCGCCTGCACGATGGTGTGGTCACTGGTAAGTCGCTGCAGCTGACGGTCTCGGCACAGGTAGGCGCGACTATCACCGAGATGAGCGACCACCGCCCGTGACCCGCTGACGATCGCGGTGACGAGAGTGGTGCCGGCGCCGGCAAGCTGGGAGTCGGTAAGACTGCGGGCGTGCAGGTCGGTGCACATCTCAACCACCGCGTGGCCGAACCTGGCGGCCGCCTGCGCATCGTGGACGTCTACTCCGGCGAAGTGGCGAGCCACGTAGGTTGGCAGCTGTTCGACGACCAGTGCAGCGGCCATATCTCCGTGGGTAGTGCTGCCCACCCCGTCGGCGACTATGTAGAGCCCCTGCGCCGGGTCCATGCCCCAGCGATCGTCGTTGCGGGATCGTTTCCGCCCGACGTCGCTGAGCCCGGCACTGGTTGTGGTGGGGGGCATGGCTATATCGCTCCTAGCCTCCAACAGGTTTGCCCGTCGAGCCTACTGCCCGCGGTCGTCATAATTGCCGATTACCGCGGCATATTCCTCAAATCTTTTTCAGCGCCGACCTCCGTCGCCCATCCAGGCGGCACCGGCGCCGCTATCCCCGCGCATTCAATCTGTGACGGCGGGTACAGGACCGCCGCTCAGCGAGCGCGCAGGTCGGGTCGATATCGCGCCAATAGCGACCGCACGGTGTCCATGGCCTCCACGGCGCGCTCCTTATCGACGGCCTGAATCGCCATCACAGGGATGTACTCGTCGTCGGGTAAATCGATTCGCGCCCAGCGACTTCCGGCAGGAAACGACACACCAACGACATCCGGCCAATCGATTATCCTGTCGCCCAAGAGGTTACGCACAGACAGTCCAAGACGACCCACCCGCAGCCGCGGCCGCGTGAAGAGCAGTATCACGCCGGCTATGACCAAACCCAGCACGGCCATCGCCACCTGGTCGGCGGTCTGGAAGATCACTCCGCTGGACTTGATCTTGAGCAGCAAACCCACGACGATGTGCAGAGCCGCGATCAGAAACGCCGCGACATAAGCGAATATCGGTGTGAGGTGGGAGCGCAGCTCGACATCCCAGCCGGCATCTGGCGACGGGGTCACGGCTGAGTGCGAAGGTCGCGCAAGGTCAACGCGGTCGCCAACGCCGCCGATGTCGCCTGAGCGCCCTTGTCCTCGGCGGAGTCCGGGAGGCCGGCTCGATCCAGCGCCTCTTCCTCGCTGTTGGTGGTCAGCACCCCGTTGGCCACCGGCGTCGAGGCGTCCAGCGAGACACGCGTCAAGCCCTGTGTCACCGCGTCGCAGACGTAGTCGAAATGTGGCGTTTGGCCGCGAATTACCACACCCAGCGCGACGACGGCATCGTGGCTACGGGCGAGTTCCTGCGCCACCACCGGTATCTCGATCGCGCCGAGCACGCGTACCACCTTCGGGTTGTCGATCCCCGACTCAGTGGCCACTTTTCGCGCGCCGGCCAGCAGCGCATCGCAAATTTCGCTGTGCCAGGTGCTGGCGACGATTGCGAGCCGCACACCTGCAGCATCCAGCACCGGTACCTCCGGCACTCCGGCGCCACCGCTCATTCGGCACCGCTCACAAAGCACCACCGAATTCACCGGGCAGGTGCACGGATTCGTGGAAATCGTCCAGCCCGACCAGGTCGTGGCCCATCTTGTCGCGCTTGGTCATCAGATAGCGGATGTTCTCCGCATTGGCCCGCACCGGCAGCGGCACCCGCTCGATGATGTGCAATCCGTATCCATCCAGCCCGACTCGCTTGGCCGGGTTGTTGGTCAGCAACCGCATCGAGCGCACCCCGAGGTCCACCAGGATCTGCGCGCCGATTCCGTAATCCCTTGCATCGGCTGGCAATCCGAGTTTGAGGTTGGCCTCCACGGTGTCTTCGCCCGCGTCCTGCAGCTGATAGGCCTGGAGTTTGTGCATCAGGCCGATGCCGCGGCCCTCGTGGCCGCGCATGTACAGCACCACGCCACGTCCCTCGCGTGCGACCATCGCCATCGCGGCGTCCAGCTGTGGTCCGCAGTCGCAGCGGCGAGAACCGAACACGTCGCCGGTCAGGCACTCGGAGTGCACCCGAACGAGCACGTCGTCGCCGTCGGCGTTCGGACCGGCGATCTCGCCGCGGATCAGCGCGATGTGCTCGACGTCCTCATAGATGCTGCTGTAGCCGATGGCGCGAAACTCACCGTGCCGCGTCGGGATGCGTGCCTCGGCGATCCGCTCGATGTGCTTCTCGTGTTTGCGCCGCCACTCGATCAAATCGGCGATGGTGATCATCGCCAGACCGTGCTCGTCGGCGAACACCCGCAACTCGTCGGTCTGGGCCATCGAGCCTTCGTCCTTCTGGCTGACGATCTCGCAAATCGCGCCCGCGGGGCGCAACCCCGCCATGCGGGCCAAGTCAACGGCGGCCTCGGTGTGACCGGGACGACGCAACACACCACCGTCCTTGGCGCGCAACGGAACCACGTGACCTGGGCGGGTGAAATCGTCGGCGACGCTGGCAGGATCGGCCAGCAACCGCATGGTGGTGGCGCGGTCGGAGGCCGAAATCCCAGTGCCCACACCATTTTTGGCATCGACAGTGACGGTGTAGGCGGTGCCGTGTTTGTCCTGGTTCACCGCGTACATGGGTAACAGGCCAAGCCGGTCACAGATCGCGCCGTCCAGCGGTACGCAGAGGTATCCCGAGGTGTAACGGACCATGAAGGCCACCATCTCCGGTGTTGCCTTTTCCGCGGCGAAGATCAGGTCGCCTTCGTTCTCACGGTCCTCGTCATCGATGACGACGACGGCCTTGCCGGCCGCGATGTCGGCAACCGCCCGTTCGACGGAGTCCAACCTCGTCATCGTTGCTACCTTGCTGTCGGAAGGGCCCTTTTGGGTCCCCAAGTGTTGCATTCAGTATGAACCACCGCACGGCCGGCGTTATTGCCACGGCTTATTCAGCGGGATGGTTCAGTTCAAGGTGTTTTCCCGCCGGATCCAGCGCCTGTCGCCATTGTCGACGGACATCTCGCGTTTGGAAGGCCCTGACGGCGTTGAAGTACCGGAACAGCTCAAAGTTTTCGTAGTCCGCGGGCAGGATGAATGAGACAACCCAGGGGTCGGCCTGCCCCTGGCGGATCTCACAAAGAGTGCCCAGGCTGGTCTCCGGCCAGCTGATGTCATAACCGTTGCGCGGGAATTCGAACACCATCACCGACTGCCCGCTTTTGAGACGCTTCTTGAGGTCCGGTATTTGAAGTCGACGGGCCAGCCATCCGGCATGTCCGCTCTGGTCGTTGAGGGTGCAGCGGACAGTCTGATCGGTGACCTCGAGGCGCGCTACCGGAGGCAATCCCCGGTGCAGTAATCCGAAGTCAGGGAGATCCCAGAACACACCGAGCACAGGACGGCGACGCAGGAGATACACCCGGGCGCGCGGCGGCGGAGTCGGCGTCGTGAGAGACCTGCCTATGTCCTGAGCTAACCGGCTCGGCGAGTATCGGAAGACCCTCACGGCGTTCTCCTGTCATGCGTTTCGGCTATTTTCGCAGTGTTCCGCTGCTCGCGCTCAGCAAACGCTCTACATAGTCAGCGAGTAAGCACGATCCGGCGCTGCATGTGACCGGGCGCGGCGGGCGCGGGAGTGCGGCATATCACAACGTCACCCCCGCGCCCGGTGCCACGTACTTGCAGGCCGCCGAGTCATATAAAACCCACACAATCGCCCGCTGAGGTCGGTAGCATTTTCCGCCTGAGTGGATGGCGGAAGGCCTGCCATGGACGAGGTGGAATATCGGGCGCTACCGGCTGTTGTCGCTGCTCGGCGAGGGCGGCATGGGTGAGGTGTGGCGCGCCCACGACACCGTCACCGACCGGGTCGTGGCCATCAAAGTCTTGCCCGCGAAACTGTCGAAGGACGAGGACTTTCAGCGGCGATTCCGCCGCGAAGCCCACGCCGCGGCGCGCTTGAATACCCCCCACGTGGTCCCGATCCACGACTACGGGGAGATCGACGGCCGACTGTTCGTGAGCATGCGGCTCATCGAAGGCCGCGACCTGGCCGCCGTGCTGGCCGACGGTCCGCTGGATCCCGCCCGCGCGGTACGCATCGTCGACCAGGTCGCCAGAGCCTTGCACGCCGCCCACAAGGTCGGGCTGATTCATCGCGATATCAAGCCATCCAACATCCTGCTCGACGAAGACGACTTCGCTTACCTGATCGATTTCGGAATCGCCCGAATCACCGACGACACGCGACTGACGAAAACCGGCAACACCATCGGCACCTTTGCCTACATCGCGCCCGAGCGCCTCGACGGCCGGGGTGACGAAGATGCCCGCGTCGACATCTATTCACTGGCTTGCGTGCTCTATGAATGTCTTGCCGGTGCGCCACCGTTTGGCGGTGACACGATGGCCCGCCTGGTTGCCGCGCACCTGAATTCGCCGCCGCCGCGACCCTCGGTCAACCAACCGAATGTGCCTGAGCAGGTTGACGAGGTCATCGCGACCGGCATGGCCAAAGACCCCGAGCAGCGGTATGCCACGACCGTCGAGTTAGCCGACGCCGCCCGCGACGCGATCACCGTTCCTATTCCTCGACAGGCACCGCGTCCGGCGTTTCTCGCAGCAACGGCGCCAGCAGCCAATCGTGTCACCGCAGAGCCGACCCCCGCCGCCGGTCAACAAGACGGCCCTCTCGACCCGTCATCTTCCGAGGCGGTTTCAACCCCGTGGTGGCGCCAACGCCGGCCGAGCCTGATCGCCGCTGCGATCGTCGCGCTCCTCGCCGTCGCTGGCACCACCGGCTACCTGGTGCGCTCGCCGTCCAACAACTCGCAGCCGACTACCACCAGCACCGCACAGACCACCACCACCACCCCGACCGGCCGGCCTCCTCTAGCGGAGGCTGCATTAGACGGGTTGCTGCTGACCCCCGCTGAGATCAACGCCACGATGGGCGCAACCGGAATGACCGTCTTTCAGCCGTGGAACACCATGATGGACGTCGGCACCAATCCGGCGGCGCCTCCGGAGTGCCTACCCATAGACGGCGCAGCGGAGGACGGGGTCTACACCGGAACCGGATGGACCGCCGTGCGCGGACAAACGCTTGAGGATCCAAATCCAATGAAGCACGCCGTCGATCAGGCAGTGGTGTTGTTTCCCACGGCGCAGGCTGCCGCCGCGTTTGCAAATGCCTCGCTACACAGCTGGTCGGCTTGCGCCAACCGCCGCTATACCAGCAGTTCGGGGAAGTACCAGTGGAGTGCGGGCCCTGCGTCCACCATCAACGGCACACTCGCCGCCACCACTACGCAGATCGGCAGCGCCAATCGCAACGGTTGGGCGTGTCAGCGGGTACTGATGGCCCGCAACAACGTGGTGATCGACGTGGCGGCATGCAGCAGTAACACGACCGATCAGGGCGTCGCCATCGCTGGCCAGATCGCCGCCAAAGTCCCCGCTTAAAAGATCAGCCCAATCCTGTTGTGGAACAGTCTCTTTCGCGTGTGAAATGTCATTGTGCGAGTGGGGTTTCCGGCCTCAGGTCTGCCGGGATCAACTATGGCCCTCGTCTTCCCAACCCCACTCGTCATCGCCCAGGACATCTACGGTGACATCGTTGTCGGCAGTCCCTTTTGTCCCGTAGGCGAAGGTGAGCAGAGTGCGGCCCTCGTCAAAGGGTTCAATTCCCACGACGGTGGCGTGCCCAATCTTCATGCGGATCCGGTCTCCGGGCTTCAATTCGTCAATACGTTTAAGGGGCACGCTCACCCATCAACGTCAGTGAAAGTCATGGATGTTGATGATTCGCCGGGCCGCGTTTCGGCGCAACCCATGCACGTCCAGGGGGCCTCGGAATGGCAAGTGCCAGCCTGGCATCGGTGACGAATCGGTCGAAGTCAATGAACGACGTCAGCGCTGCGCGGACGTAGATGACCTGGCAGAAGCCGCATCGTGGGTAAGTAGTCTTTCAACATATTTGGCGATGACGTCCACTTCGAGGTTCACCTGCGCTCCGACCGGCGCACTCCCGAGGGTGGTCAGTTCCCGGGTGGTCGGGATCAGCGAGACCTCGAACCACTCCCCCGGCTCGGCGCCCAGTCCCGAGACCGTCAGCGAAATCCCGTCGACTGTGATGGATCCCTTCTCCACCACGTAGCGGGCCACCGCGGCGGGCACTTGAATCCGCACCACTTCCCAGTGCTCGGACGGTGTACGGGACACCACCTCGCCGGTGCCGTCCACATGCCCCTGCACGATGTGCCCGCCCAGGCGGCTGTTGACGGCCGCCGCGCGCTCCAAGTTCACCCGGCTGCCGACCCGCAGTTCACCCAAGTTGGACCGATTCAGCGTCTCGGCCATCACATCGGCACTGAATTGGCCGTCCGGCAGCACTTCTACGACCGTCAGGCACACACCGTTGACGGCGATCGAATCTCCGTGACCGGCGTCGGCGGTGACGACGGGACCGCGAACGACCAATCGCGCGGCATCCGACAGGCTCTCCCGGCCGGTTACCTCTCCGAGTTCCTCGACAATTCCGGTGAACATCGCACCAGGTTAACGGCCATTGCGACGCTCCCGCACCCTACTGGTTCACCGGTCTGGTCACCAGCACCCTCTACGATGCAGACTATGCAGACCCGCTGTCGCCGTCTTTTCGCTGTCCTCGCCGCCCTGAGCCTCGCCGTCGCCCTGATTGCCGGTTGTTCGGGCTCCAAAAAGAGCGGCGCACCACTTCCGGACGCGAAGACGTTGGTCAAGCAGTCCGCCGACGTCACCAAGACCGTCAAGAGCGCACACCTGGACCTATCGGTGGCCGGCAAGATCCAGGGGCTCCCCCTCAAAACGCTGACCGGCGACCTCACCACCGCCCCGACCACCGCCGCAAAGGGCAACGCCAAGATCACGGTCGGCGGCACGAATGAAATAGACGCCGACTTCGTCATTTTGGACGGCGAGCTCTACAGCAACGCTCTCAGCCCGGGCAAATGGGACGACATGGGGAAGGCCGACGACCTCGTCCATTACGACCCTTCGTCGATTCTGAACCCGGACACCGGTCTCGCCAACTTGTTGGCAAACCTCACCGACCCCAAGGCCGAGGGCCGCGACACCATCGGCGGACAGCCCACGATCCGCATCAGCGGAAAGGTCAGCGCGGACGCCATCAACAAGCTCGCGTCATTCCTGAATGCGTCCCAGCCGATGCCGACCACCGTTTGGATTCAGGAGACCGGCGATCACCAGCTGGCGCAGGTGAAGATCGACAAGGGCTCGGGTAATTCGATTCAGATGACCTTGTCGAACTGGGGCCAGCCCGTGGACGTCAAAAACCCGACGGCAGGCTGATCAGCATGCGGGCCGGACGCAGAGTCGCGATCAGCGCGGGCAGCCTCGCGGTATTGCTGGGTGCCCTGGACACGTATGTCGTCGTCACGATCATGCGCGACATCATGGGTGACGTTCACATCCCGGTTAACCAGCTCCAGCGGATCACCTGGATCGTCACGCTGTACCTGCTGGGCTACATCGCCGCGATGCCGCTGCTGGGCCGCGCTTCCGACCGATTCGGCCGCAAGATGCTGCTGCAGGTCAGCCTCGCGACGTTCATGGTCGGGTCGGTGATCACCGCGCTGTCCGTGAAACTAGGCGACTGGAGTCTGACGATCGCCGATCACGACATCCTCGCCGCGGACCCCAACAGGGCCTTCCATGTATTGATCGTCGGCCGCACCATCCAAGGCATCGCCAGCGGTGCGTTATTGCCGGTCACCCTGGCGCTGGGAGCCGATTTATGGGCACAGCACAACCGCGCCGGCGTACTCGGCGGCATCGGAGCCTCACAGGAATTGGGCAGCGTGCTGGGCCCGTTGTACGGAATCTTCATCGTCTTTCTGTTCCACGATTGGCGATACGTGTTCTGGATCAACGTCCCGCTGACCCTGATCGCCATGGCGATGATCCATTTCAGCCTGCCGTCGCACGACCGGAGCTCCGAGCCGCAGAGAATCGACGTGATCGGTGGTCTTTTGCTGGCGATCACACTGGGTCTCGCGGTCATCGGGCTGTACAACCCCAAGCCCGACGGCAAACAGGTGCTGCCCAGCTATGGGTTGCCCTTGGTGATCGGCGCGGTCGTGGTGGCGGTGCTCTTCTTCGCGTGGGAGCGTTTCGCGCGCACCCGGCTCATCGACCCGGCCGGCGTCCAGTTCCGGCCGTTCCTGGCCGCGCTGGGCACGTCGATCGCGGCCGGCGCGGCGCTGATGGTGACGCTGGTCGACGTGGAGCTGTTCGCACAGGGCGTGCTGCTCAAAGATCAGACCGACGCCGCAGGCATGCTGCTGTGGTTCCTCATCGCACTGCCGATCGGGGCGGTCCTGGGCGGGTGGATCGCGACCAGGGTTGGCGACCGCACGGTGACCTTCGTCGGGATGCTCATCGCCGCCTACGGATATTGGCTGATTCACTACTGGCGGCAAGACCTGCTGGACCGCCAGCACAGCATCCTCGGGTTGTTCAACGTGCCTTGGGTGCACACGGATCTGCTGGTCGCCGGTTTGGGGCTGGGCCTGGTGATCGGACCACTGTCGTCGGCCACCCTGCGCGTAGTTCCATCAGCGCAGCACGGCATCGCCTCGGCGGCCGTGGTGGTGGCCCGCATGACCGGCATGCTGATCGGTGTGGCTGCGCTGAGCGCCTGGGGCTTCTACCGGGTCAACGAGATCTTCGCGGACAAGTTGGCCAAGCTGCCGCCGGACACCAGCCGCGGACTCGGACGACTGGCGGTGCAAGGACAACTGATGCTGGAGTCGTTCGCGGAGATGTACGGGGGCATATTCACGGCCACCGCGGTCATCTGCGTCGTCGGTGCGCTGCTGGGCTTGCTGATCGGCGGTCGCAAGGAGCACGCCGAAGAACCGGAAGTCGTCGAGGAAGCGGAGCCGGTCGCACCCACAGTGTGAGGGCCCTCAGGACTAACCGCCCTTCGACACCAGGCTGAGCACCAGATCGGGACCGAGGCGGTCCACGCTGTCGAACTGCCAGCGCAGCGCCCGCGAAATGCTGGACACTCCCACGTCGTCGACCGCAACGACGGGACCGCCCAGCAGGATCGGCGCGACATAAGCCAGGATGCGGTGGATTGCCCCCTCCCGCAGGAACGCACCGGCGAGAGTGGGACCACCCTCCAGCAGTACATCGGTGCGGTCGGAGAGCGCCTTGAGCACCTCCTGGGGATCGTGGGTCCGGATCACCATGGTGCGCGCATCGTCGTTGAGAACCTTTGCCTCCGAAGGTATTTCACGCCTCCCCACCACCACGCGCAGCGGTTGCCGCTCGGCCAGTGAGCCGTCGGGCAACCGCGCCGTCAAAGCCGGATTGTCGGCCAGCACGGTGCCGGTGCCGACCACGATCGCGTCGGCAGCGGCGCGGCGCCGGTGCACGTCGGTGCGCGCGGCCTCACTGCTGATCCATTGGCTGGATCCGTCGGCGGCAGCGCTGCGCCCGTCGATGCTGGCGGCGTACTTCCACGTCACGTGCGGCAGCCCGGTCCGCTGCTTGTGCAGCCACTCCCGCAGCGGACCGCTCGCCACCTGATCGGCCAGCACGCCGGCGCGCACCTGCACGCCCGCCGCAGACAGCCGGTCCGCCCCACCCGCCGCGATTCCGTTCGGGTCGGTGACCGCGTAAATCACCGTCTTCACTTGCGCTTCGATCAAGGCGTCGACGCACGGCGGAGTCTTGCCGTAGTGATTACACGGCTCAAGAGTCACCACCGCCGTGCCGCCGGCGGCCAGACCGCCCGCCCGGCGCAGCGCGACCACCTCGGCGTGGTCGCCGCCCGCCGGCTGGGTGCCACCGACGCCGACCACTCGGCCTTCCTGGTCCACGATGACGGCCCCGACCGGCGGGTTCGGATAGGTGCTGCCCTTGACTTGGTAGGAGTGCTCGATGGCCAGACGCATCGCGGCATCGATGCTGTCGACCTGCTCGTCGCTCATCTGCCGCTCATACGGCCCAGATGTGGTGACGCGGCACCGGCCTGGCGCCGAAGTGCCTCGACCGCGGCCTCGGGGTCGTCCGCGGCGTAAACCGCCGACCCGGCGACAAAGCAGTCGACGCCAGCCTCGGCTGCCTGCTCGATGGTGTCCTCGTTGATGCCGCCGTCGATCTCGACCAAGATGGTCAACTCGCCCGCATCGACCATCTTGCGCACGATGCGCACCTTCCCCAGCACTTCGGGGATGAAGTCCTGGCCGCCGAAGCCGGGCTCTACCGACATGATCAGCAGCGTGTCGAAGTGCGGCAAAATATCCAGGTAGGGCTCCAGCGGGGTTCCCGGCTTGACGCTGATCCCGGCTTTGGCGCCCGCGGCCCGGATATCGCGCGCCACCCCAATCGGATTGTCGGTTGCCTCGGCGTGGAAGGTGACGTTGTATGCGCCCGCCTCGGCGTACGGCGGCGCCCAACGGTCCGGATTCTCGATCATCAGATGGCAATCCATCGGGATGCTGGTGGCCGCCAACAGGCTCTCCACCACCGGCAGACCGATCGTCAGATTCGGCACGAAGTGCGCGTCCATCACGTCGACGTGCAACCAGTCGGCGCCGTTTACCGCGGCTGCCTCGTCAGCGAGCCGAGCGAAATCAGCGGCCAGGATCGACGGCGCTATCAGCGGTCGCGTGTTGCCGGCAGACATGTGCGCCACACTACTGGCGCCGTAGCGCGGCCGCGAACATTGCGTCGGTGCCGTGCCGGTGCGGCCAAAGCTGTACGGACGGGCCGTCCCCCAAGCCCTCGCGCAACGGCTCGAACAGCGGCCGGGTGTCCAACGCGCACACCGGATGACGGCGCAGCGCGTCGGCGACAATGCCGGTGGTTTCGGCCAGATGCGGCGAGCAGGTCGCATACAGCACCACTCCCCCCGGCCGGGTCAGCGCGATCGCGGCCGCCAGCAGCTCGCGCTGCAGCCTGGCCAGCGCCGGCACGTCTGACGGCTGGCGCCGCCAGCGGGCCTCGGGTCGACGACGCAATGCGCCCAACCCGGTGCAGGGCACGTCGACGAGCACGCGGTCGAAAACGGGCTCGAGATCGGTATGCCGCCCGTCTACCTGCAGCACGTCGACGGGCAGCCCGCGGGTGTTCTCGGTCACCAGCTCCGCGCGACGCGACGACGGCTCGACGGCGGTGACCCGGGCCCGCGGGCCGGCGCTTTGGCTCAGGAGCGCGGCCAGCAGCGCGGTCTTGCCTCCCGGCCCCGCGCACAGGTCCAGCCAGCGTCCGGTGTCGCCGTCGACCGGCGCCAGCGTCAGCGCGCGAGCCACCAATTGGCTGCCCTCGTCCTGGACCAGCGCCGTACCCTCGCGCACCGGCGCCAGCTGTGCGGGGTCGCCGCCCGGCAGGTATACCGCATACGGCGAATACTGTCCTACGGTGCCGTGCACCGTATCGGCCAATTCGGCGGCGGTCAGCACTCCAGGGCGGGCCGCCAGATGTACCTGAGGCCGTTCGTCGTCGCTGGCCAGTACGGCAGCGAGATCCCCGGCCGCCGCGCCCAGCGCATCGGCGAAGGCCTGGGCGATCCAGCGCGGGTGAGCGTGAACGAAAGCGGCGTGGCCGACGGGATCGCGCGACGGGTCGGGAGCCAGCTCGTCGACCCAGGACCGCTCGTCCCGCGCGGCGATGGTACGCAGTACACCGTTGACGAAACCAGCTCGCGCCGAATCGAATTCGATGCCAGCCTGCTCCACAGTGGTGGATACAGCCGCGTATGCGTCGACGCGAGTGCGCAGCAGCTGGTAAGTGCCGAGCCGCAGCAGGTCGAGCAGCACCGGATTGATCGCTTCCGTCGAGCGGCCGGCGGCCGCACTGATGACCGCATCGAGCAGGCCCTGCGTGCGACAGGCGCCGTAAGTCAACTCGGTGGCAAACGCGGCGTCACGTCCGCTGATACCGCGCTGACGCAGCAGCGCGGGCAAGGCCAGGTTCGCGTAGGCGCTGCGTTCGCTGACGGCCCGCAGCACATCGAACGCTGCGCGACGTGCAGGGTCCAGCGGCCGGCGGCGCGGCTTTGGCCCCGGGGTTTTTGGTCGGGGCGGGGTCATGACGCCCGCGCGGCGGGATCGAGCCGGGCGCCACGAGCCCAGTCGACGGCGTTCATGACTTTCTTGCCAGGCGGCTGAATCTGGCTCAGCCGCACTGGATCTGAGCCGGTACCGATCCACACGCTCTTGCGCTCTACACGAATTCCGCCGGGCGGCAAGGATTCTGGAGTCGACGAGCTCGAACCGAGATGCACGGGCCCAAGCTTTACTCGCAGGTCTCCGATGAGCGTCCAGGCACCGGGATTGGGCGTGACGGACCGAATCCGGCGCTCGACGACCGGCGCCGGCAGATCCCAACGCACCCGGGCCTGCTCGACGGTGATCTTCGGGGCCATGCTGACTCCGTCTGCGGGTTGGGGTCGCGGTGTCAGCGTCCCATCGGCGATGCCGTCCAGGGTCGTCGACAGCAGGACAGCACCTGAATTCGCCAGCCGGCCAAGCAAATCGCCCGCGGTGTCGGTCGGCTGGATCGTCTCGGTGACCACGCCGTAGACCGGCCCGGAGTCCAGCGTTCGCTCGATCTCGAACGTCGTCGCTCCGGTGATCGTGTCCCCCGCCGCGATCGCGGCCTGCACCGGCGCCGCGCCGCGCCAAGCCGGCAGCAGCGAGAAGTGCAGGTTGACCCAGCCGTGCGGGGGGACCGCCAGCAACGCGTCGCCGAGCAGCGCACCATACGCCACCACCGCGCAACACTCCGGCGCCAGCTCCGATAGCTCGCCGACGAACTCCGGCGAGTTCGGCCGCGACGGTCGCAGCACCGGGATACCGCGGTCGAGCGCCTCGCGGGCCACCGCCGACGGCGCCGGCTTTCCCCGCCTGCCGGAGGCGGCATCGGGGCGGGTCAGCACGGCCACCACGTCGTGGCGCGGCGAGTCGACGAGGCGACGCAGGGCGGGCAGTGCGGTTTCGGGGGTGCCGGCGAAGACGAGGCGCACTGGCACAGTTTAGAAACCGACGTGCGTCCGAGGGCCGGCCGAGTCTAAATGTCGTCGTCGAGGTACGCCGGCTCACCGCCGGCGGTGGTGAACGCGGTGAGCGCGCGCACCAGCCCGTGCCGATCCTGCGGCGGCATTTGCTCCACGATGCGGGCAATCTCGGAGCGCCGGTGTGCGGTGACCTGCCGGACGATCTTGCGTCCATGTGGCGTCAGCGCAGCCAGTAACTCACGCCGCGAGGTCGGGTGCGGCATCCGGTCGATGAGCCCGGCGCTGACCAGCCGATCGACCATGCGGCCGGTGGCCGAGGGCTTGACGCCCAACAGTCCGGCCAGCGTCGCGAGGTTTATCGGGCCCTGGTTGGACAGGATCACCAGAGTCCGGAACTGCGGAATGGTGATGCTCTCGTCCACCAGAGCGATTGAGCGGGCCGAGATGCCCACCAACAACCGGGACGCGGTCAGCAACGCATCGGTGATCGCGTCGAGTGATTCGTCGACCGGTAAGGCGTTTTCCGCCGGCAACGTGGGTTCCCCCTTTTCCCGAGCCGTGAACTTCGTCACCGCGCCACCCAAAAGATATGGCTCGGTGAGTCTAGCAAAGCCCAAATGTAGTATGTGTATACTATTGTCTATACAAACCGTAGCTGGCGCCAACGACGACGAGGTCGGCGGGCACCGGCTTTTCCTCTCGCTTCTCCCCTTTCCATGCCCCAGGAGGTCTGATGACGACAATCGACACGCCTATTCGCGAGGACGACAGCCTCGCGGCCACCCATCGTGCCGTGTGGGCATCCGGCGACTATGCCCTGATGGCCGAGGACGTCATGGCCCCGCTCGGCCCAATCCTGGTGGCAGCGACCGGAATTGGCCGAGGCCAGCGGGTGCTGGACGTCGCCGCCGGCTCTGGCAATTATTTCGCTGCCCGCGACCAAGGCGGGCGGCATCGTGATGTCCACCGACCTCACACCCGAGCTGCTTGATCGGTCTCGGCTCAGGGCCGCGGAGCTGGGCCTGACCCTGGACTGGCAGCAGGCCAACGCGCACGCGCTGCCCTTCGCCGACGGCGAGTTCGACACCGTGATATCGGCGATCGGGGTGATGTTCGCGCCGGAACAGCAGCGCGCGGCCGACGAGCTGGCCCGCGTATGCCGCCCCGGCGGCACCATCGGCGTGATCAGTTGGACACCAACGGGATTCTTCGGGCGGATGCTGGCCGCTATCCGGCCGTATCGCCCGACCCTTTCGGCGTCCGTCCCTCCGGCGGCGTTGTGGGGTCGCGAGGACTACGTCCTTGGGCTGCTGGGCGATCGGGTCACCAATGTCAGCGCGAGCCGAGACATGTTGACCGTCAATCGATTCGACAGCGCCGAGGATGTGCACTACTACTTCAAGAATCACTACGGCCCGACGATCGAGGCCTTCGCAAACATCGGCGATAATGCGGTGCTGGCGGCCGCGCTCGACGCGCAGCTGATCGAACTCGCGCAGGAGTTTCTGGTGGACGGCGTCATGGGTTGGGAATATCTGATTGTCGTCGCCCGCAAGCTTTGAGGCGGAGCAGCCACGCTAGCCGACGTGCAGTGGGTCGATCTGTACCCGAACCGGCTCGTGGGTTTGCCTGGTGCTGAGCACGCTGACGCCGCGCCGCAGCGCCGCTGCCAGCTCCAGGCCGCGCTCGCGGCGGACCCGGACCAACATCCTGGTGACCGTGGCGCCAGCAGGGGTGCCCGCCGGGCGGCGTGACCCCGGCGGCAGGTCGACCGGACCGAGCAGGTCGGCTTGCAGGCGCTGCAGGTCCGGCGATTGGACCGCGTCGAGCAGGGCCGCAACACCTTCGGCACTGCCGTCCAGCGCGGCCAGGTGCACGCTGGGCGGCAGGCCGACTTCGGTTCGGGCCGCCAGCTCGGCGTCCGCATGACCCACCGGATCCCACCGAATCAGCGATTGCACCGTCGGGATGGATGCGTCGGCGACGACGGTCACCACACCGCCGTCGCCGCGGGCCCGCACCAATGCCGCCGCGGTCATCCATCGCCACAGCGCGTCCTCGGCGGCGCGCAGGTCCTGTCTGCCCAGCAGCGCCCAGGTATCCAGCAGCAGCGCCGCCCCATATCCGCCCGACGCGCGGGGTTCGGCCCCCGGGGTGGCTACCACCACTGCCGGGCGGGCGGGGACCTCGGATACGACGGCCTCCCCCGCCGAGGTGACGACGGGCGTACCCGGGAATGCCCGGCCGAGCTCCTCAGCGGTGCGTCGGGCCCCGACGACGGCGGCGCGAACCGAATCCGATCCGCAGCGCGTGCATTTCAGCGTCGAATCCATGCGCCCGCACCAGCGGCACGCTGTCCCTGGTGCACCACGGTCCTGCAGCGCCAGCGGACCGGTGCAATGCCGGCAGCGCGCGATCTTGCGGCAACGCGCGCAGGCCAGCGACGGCACATACCCGCGCCGCGGCACCTGTACCAGCACCGGTGCCCCGGCTTCCAGCGCCGACCGGGCGGTACGCAGCGCGATGGACGGGAGCCGCGCAGTGCGCGCCGCGGGGTCGCGTTCGTCGGCGTATCCGCTGTCGTCCAGCGCGACGACCCGGGGAGTGCGGGACCGTACCACCGGCCGTGCCGCGACGATGTCGTGCGCCCATCCGGTGCGCACCAGCGCGTGGGCTTCGGCGGTCCGCGCATAGCCACCGATCAGCGCCGCGCACCTCGCCTGATGCGCGCGCAGCATCGCCACCTCCCGGGCATGCGGATAGGGCGCCCGCGGCTCGGCCAGCGTGTCGTCGGCGTCGGACCAGACCATGACCAGGCCCAGGTCGCTCAGCGGCGCGAACACCGCGCTGCGGGTGCCGATCACCAGCCGTGCGCTGCCCCGCAACGCGGCCAGCCAGCGCCGATAGCGCGCCGCCGGCCCCCGGCCCGCTGACAGCGCCACCACACTGTCCTCGTCGATGCGAGCCGTCACCGCCTGCCACAGCGCGTCCAGATCCCGCTGATCGGGCACGATCGCCAGCGCCGAACGTCCTGCCCGCACGGTTTGCGCGGCGGCGTCGGCGAATCGGTCCGCCCACGGCTCGCCGGGCAGCGCCTGCCAGACGGCGCGGGCGGCACGCGATTCCGCCAACGCGGTCAGGAACTGCCCGCCGCGGCCGTAAACCTCCCACCCACCGGGGTCGACCGGCGCGATCGCCGGCCGCGCAGGGATCACGATGGGTTCGCGTTCGGCCTTGGCGTGGCGGGCCGGCACCGCCAGCCGCAATACGTCCGGCCGGGTGCCGGCGTAGCGCGCCGCGACCGCGTCGACCAACCGGCGAATTTCCGGAGTGAGCACGGGTTCGGGCGAGACGACCCGGTCGAGCCAGCCCAGTTTGCCGGTGTGGTCGGTGTCGTTGCGCCGCTCCAGGAGGAACCCGTCGACCAGCCGGCCGTGAAATCGCACCCGTACCCGCACTCCGGGCTGCGCGTCGTCGGACTGCTCGGCGGACACCAGGTAGTCGAACTCGCGGTCCAGGTGCGGCAACGACAGCATCGGCAGCACTCGCGCGATCGGCTCTACCTCGAGGGGTGTGCGAGCTGTGCCGTCGCGCGTCACCGATTACCGTCCGGCGCGGCGAGATTCGCTGTTACACAACATCGCTCTAGTGATACCGGAAGCCACCGACAATCAGTCGCCGCCGGTGACCGCGACGTCGTCGGCGGCGGATTCATCGGCGGATTCGTCGGGGACCTCGCGGCCGAAGAAGAACCCGGCCGTGATCAGGATCTGGGCCGCCGCGTACGACCACCAGATCGGCACCGCCAACGCCTCGTTGCCGAGGATGAACCTGCCGATGGCGATCATCGCGTCCGACACCGCGAAACAGACCGCCCCCACCGCGGTCCAGATCGTCGGCAGCTTCGCCAGCAACGCCGTGCACACCATCACGCACAGCACAGCGATGTAGACGGTCACCGGAAAGGTCAGCTTTTCCGCGCCGAGGTGGGGCCAGAACCAAATCAACAGCGCCACGCATACCACGACCATCACCCCGACGGCCGCGATGCGAACCCGCGACGGCCCCGACCGCCACGCCAGCGGGAGCAGTGCACCGAAGAAACACCAGTGCGCGAAGAGGAATGCACCCAGCCCGAAGAGGAACGACAGCGTCCACCACGGGATCGCCAACAACCAGTCGCCGATCGCTGACAGGAGCAACGCGGGCATCAGCCACCTTCGCTCGCGCACGATGGGATGCACGGCGGCAGCCAACATCAGCAACACCGCCATCGACGCTTTGAACGGCGGTTGCAGAACCCAGTGACCAGTCAGTTCGGCACCGGGAGGTGAGCGCAACGCGAGCACGGTCAAGTACACGCCGTAGGCGATGCCGACCCATCCGGCGACCACCCAGCCGCCAGCCACCAATCGAGGTGCGTACGGTTCCTCCATGCCCAGTTTGGAAAAAACTGCCGACGAGAAACCCGCTATCGACCCCATCTTGATGAAGGTACTGGATAAGGTTCCGTTCCAGCTATCGGCGCACGACGGGATCGACGCAGCCCGGCAACGATTGCGCGACCTCAAGCGCCGGACGGTGCACCCCGAGTTGCGGGTCGAAGATCGCGCCATCGATGGACCCGAAAGTTCGATCGATCTGCGGATCTATTGGCCGCCAAGTGATTCCGAGTATGGCGCGGCACCGCCGGCGGTCGTCTTTTTCCACGGCGGCGGCTTCGTCATGGGTGATCTGGACACGCACGACGGAACTTGTCGGCAGCATGCGGTTGGCGCCGGCGCGGTGGTGGTGTCGGTCGGCTACCGCCTGGCACCGGAGCATCCCTACCCCGCTGCGGTCGAAGATGCTTGTGCCGCAACGGTATGGGTTGCCGATCACGGCCCGGAGATCGGTGCCGACACGACCCGGCTGGCCATTGCCGGGGATTCGGCGGGCGGCACCATCGCCGCGGTGGTCGCGCAGCGGGCCCGGGACGAGGGAGGTCCGCCGATCGCGTTCCAGCTGTTGTGGTATCCCTCCACGCTGTGGGACGTTTCACTGCCGTCCTTCACCGAGAACGCGACCGCGCCGGTCCTCGATACCGCCGCAATCGCCGCGTTCTCCCGTTGGTACGCAGGCGAAGTCGACCTATCCGACCCGCCGGCGGGGATGGCGCCGGGCCGGGCCAAGAACCTGGGCGGCCTGCCACCCGCCTACATCGCTGTCGCGGGCTACGACCCGCTGCGCGACGACGGCATCCGCTATGGCGAGCTGCTGTCGGCGGCCGGCATTCCGGTCGAGGTGCACAACGCCGAGACGATGGTGCACGGCTACCTCGGTTACGCCGGCGTGGTGCCCGCCGCAACCGAGGGAATGGAGCGCGGACTGGCCGCGTTGCGGGCTGCGCTGCACGCCTAGCTCAGCCGCAGAGCAGGGGTAGATCGACTTGAATCAGCCATTGCGTACGGTAGGCCCATGACCGACCCGACCACTGCCCGGCAACCCATCGATCCGGCTTTCAAGGCGCTGCTCGATGCGGTTCCGCTGACGTTCAACGCCGCCGAAGGCGTCGAGGTCGCACGCGCCCGGATGAAACAGCTCCAAGCGCCCCCGGAAATGCTTCCCCAGCTGCGGATCGAGGAGCGAACGGTCGGTTACGGCGAGCTCACCGCCATCCCGGTCCGCATCTACTGGCCGCCGGTCAGCGCGGACGAGGGCCTGCCCGTCGTCGTCTTGTACCACGGCGGCGGCTGGTCGATCGGCGACCTGGACACCCACGACCCCGTCGCCCGCATGCACTCGGTCGGCGCGGAGGCGATCGTGGTGTCCGTCGACTACCGACTGGCGCCGGAGCATCCGTTCCCGGCCGGGATCGACGACAGCTGGGCGGCACTGCGCTGGGTCGGCGAGCATGCCGCCGAACTGGGCGGCGACCCCGACCGGATCGCCGTCGTCGGCGACTCCGCGGGCGCCAACATAGCGGCGGTCATGGCGCAGCTGGCGCGCGATAACGACGGGCCGCCGCTGGTTTTCCAGTTGCTGTGGTATCCGTCGACCACGGCCGACCTGTCGTTGCCGTCGTTCACCGAGAATGCCGACGCACCGATCCTGGACGGCGACGTCATCGACGCATTCATGCAGTGGTACATCCCCGGCGTCGACATCACCGACCACGCGACGCTGCCCGCCACCCTCGCCCCCGCGAACGCCGCCGACTTGTCCGGCCTGCCCCCCGCTTTCATCGGCACCGCCGAACACGACCCGCTGCGCGACGACGGGGCTCACTACGCCGAGTTACTCCGGGCGGCCGGCGTGCCCGTGGAGTTGCGCAACGAGCCGGACCTGGTGCACGGGTACGTCAGCTTCGCGCTGGTGGTTCCGGCCGCCGCCGAGGCCGCCAACCGGGGCGTGGCGGCGTTGAAGAAGGCGCTGCACGGTTAGACCTGACGGGAATATGCGCTGGGCGCCACGCCGTACCAGCGTTTGAACGCGTGCGAAAACGTCGAAACCTCGGTGTAGCCCAACCGCTTCGACACCTCCTCCACCGTCAGCCCGACGTTGCGCAGCAGGTCTACGGCCACGGTGGAGCGCGCTTCGTTCAGCAGTGCGCGAAAAGAGGTACCTTCTTCGGCGAGTCGCCGGCGCAGCGTGCGCGGATGGACGTCGAGTTCGCCGGCGATATCGGGAAGCGTTGGGAAGGAACCGGAATCGCGGAACAGCTTGGTGCGCACCAGCGCGGTGATCCCTTGGCGGCGCTCGCTGCGCTGCATCAGCACGTCGCACTGCGCCATGCACATCTCCAGCGTGTGACGGTCGGCCTGCGGCAGCGGCTCGTCGAACATGGCGCGCGGGAAGTGCAATCTGTTGTGTGCCCGGCCGAATGCCACGTCGTGCACCGGTAGCACGTCAAGTAGCGGACGTAACAGCTCCTCATGGATTGCGACTTCGGCCAAGACCTGTTCGGCATACTTTTCCGCTACCGGCAATGCGAAACTGGTTGTGGTGGCGATGATTCCAGCAATATCTCGTTCGATGAAGAATCCGCGCACGTCTTCGGGCAAATGGGCGGCGCCGAATTCCACCAGGCAGTCGTCGGCGGTCTCGAAGACCGCGACGTCGATGTGCATCATCGTCAGGGCGAAGTAGCGCGTCGTGACGTCGAGAAGTTCACGCAGGGTGCCGCACGACATGGCCGCAAACCCGAACAACCCGAAGTGGGTAAGTGTGAACCGGCTGCCCACGTCGATGCCGATGCCGGTCTCATCGGGTAGCCGGGCCAACAGCCGGCGCACCGCCTGGATCTCGTCGAACCCGCTGACCATGGCATTCGGATCGTCCAGATCGGCCGGTTCGATCGCCGTGCCCGCCAGCACGTCGCTGGTGGGCACCCCACGTTCAGCGGCCACCTCGCACAACACCCTGGTCGCATAGACCGGGTGGGTCACCTCGCGCGGCGTGTGGGCCATCAGCTTGTCCTAAATTCCCAACTCTGTGTCCGATACTCTCATTACCCCGCGCAGTCGTCATCCATACAGTGGAGTAATGGCCACCGTGACCGCCGGGCGGCCGCGCAGCGGACCCGCCAGACGGCTGAACACCTGGACGATGACGCGCGAGGCCATCACCATCGGATTCGACGTGAGCGATGGCTTCGTGGGCCGGTTGAACGACAGCGACATCTTCCGATTTCGTTGTGCTGGACGGCGTTTCGTCTCCATCAAGCATCCCGACTACGTCGATCACGTGCTACACGAAGCGCGCCTGCGCTACGTCAAGTCCGACGAATACGAGCCCATCCGGGCCGCGGCGGGCATCAACCTGCTCACCGACGAAGGCGATTCCTGGGCCAGCCACCGCGGGGCGCTGAACCCGACATTCGCCCGGCGCCACCTCAATGGTCTCGTCGATTTGATGATCGAACCGATCGCCGACGTCATCGACACGCTGAGAACCGATCAGTTCGACATCCACGAGACGATGGTGGAGTCGACTCTCCGTGTGGTCGCCAATGCCCTGTTCAGCCAGGACTTCGGGCCGCTGGTGCAGAGCATGAGCGACCTGGCGACCCGGGGGCTGCGGCGTGCCGAGAAGTTCGAGCGGCTCGGGCTGTGGGGCCTGATGCCGCGTCCGGTCTACGACGCGCTGAACTGGTGTGTCTATTCCGGTGTCCACCTGCCGCCGCCGCTGCGTGACGTCCAGGAAATCGTGTTGACGCTGGACCGGTCGGTCAACTCGGTGATCGACCAGCGCATGGCGCACCCAACCGACTCCGCCGACCTGCTCAACGTGTTGCTGCATGCCGACGGGGGAACCTGGCCCCGTCAGCGGGTCCGCGACGAAGCCCTCACCTTCATGCTCGCCGGACACGAAACCACCGCGAACGCCATGTCTTGGTTTTGGTACCTGATGGCCCTGCACCCCGAGGCCCGCGACCGGTTGCTCGCCGAGATCGACGACGTGCTCGGCACCCGCCGCCCCACCGCCGACGACCTGAGTCGGTTGCCATGGACCACCGCGTGCCTGCAGGAATCGCAGCGCTGCTTTTCGGCGGTGTGGCTCATCGCACGGCGGGCGATCGTGGACGACGTCATCGGCGGCACCGGCGGGGCTCACCACATTCGTCGCGGCACCACCGTCATCATCCCGATCCACCACATTCACCACGACCCCCGCTGGTGGCCCGAGCCGGAAACCTTCGATCCCAGCCGGTTTCTGGCCGTGGACCGCACCCGTCCGCGTTCGGCATACCTGCCGTTCGGCGGCGGCAGACGCATCTGCATCGGCCAGAGTTTCGCGTTGATGGAGATGGTCCTGATAGCCTCAATATTGAGTCAGCGCTTCATTTTTGACCTCGCCCCCGGCCATCGGGTCGAACCAGAGGCGACGCTGACCTTGCGGCCCAAGTGTGGCGTGCATGTCGTCGGAAGGAGACGTTGAATGAGTGCGCAGCCCGATCACCACGTACTGATCGTCGGCGCCGGATTCTCCGGAATCGGCTCCGCGATCCAGCTCGACCGGGCAGGATTCGACGATTTTCTGATAATCGAGGCTGGCGACGGAGTCGGCGGCACCTGGCACTGGAACACCTATCCCGGTATCGCCGTTGATATTCCGTCCTTTTCCTACCAGTTCTCCTTCGAGCAGAGCCCGGACTGGACGAGAACCTACGCGCCCGGCAACGAGCTCAAGGCATACGCCGAGCACTGTGTCGACAAGTACGGCCTGCGCTCCCGAATCCGGTTCAACACCAAGGTCATTTCCACCGAGTACGACGACGAGCACAGCCTCTGGCGCGTACAAACAGACCCCGGCGGCGAAATCACCGCGAGGTTCGTGATCAGCGCCAGCGGCGTCCTCACCGTGCCGAATCTGCCCGACATCGACGGGGTGGACTCTTTCGACGGCATCACCATGCACACCGCCCGCTGGGACCACAGCCAGGACCTGACCGGCAAGCGGGTAGCCATCATCGGCACCGGCGCTTCAGCCGTGCAGGTGATCCCCGAGATCGCACCGATTGTTTCCCACCTCAGCGTGTTTCAGCGCACACCGATCTGGTGCTTCCCCAAACTCGACGTCCCGCTGCCGACCGCGGCCCGCTGGGCGATGCGGATTCCCGGCGGCAAAGTCGTGCAACGGATCCTCAGCCAGGCTTTCGTCGAATTGACGTTCCCGATCTCCGCTCAGTACTTCACGGTGTTTCCGTTGGCCAAAAGGATGGCGGACGCGGGCCGCAGCTACCTGCGTCAGCAGGTAGAAGATCCGGAGGTGCGCGAGCAGCTCACCCCGCAATACGCGGTCGGCTGTAAACGGCCCGGCTTTCACAACGGCTACCTGGCAACGTTCAACCGCGACAACGTTCGTCTGGTCACCGAGCCGATCGACAAGATCACCCCCGGCGCGGTGGCAACCACCGACGGCGAAAACCACGAGATCGATGTGCTGATACTGGCGACCGGCTTCAAAGTGATGGACACCGATAATGTCCCGACCTACGCCGTCGCGGGCACCGGTGGCCGGTCCTTGAGCCGCTTCTGGGACGAGCATCGACTGCAGGCCTACGAGGGTGTCAGTGTTCCCGGGTTCCCCAACATGTTCACCGTGTTCGGCCCGTATGGGTACGTGGGGTCGTCGTACTTCGCGCTCATCGAGACGCAGACCCACCACATCGTGCGCTGCCTGAAGCGGGCTCGGCGTAACGGCGCCACTCGGGTCGAGGTGACCGAAGAGGCCAACGCGCGATACTTCGCCGAGATGATGCGCAAACGGCACCGGCAGATCTTCTGGCAGGACAGTTGCCGGCTGGCCAACAGCTACTACTTCGACAAGAACGGCGACGTCCCCCTCCGCCCGACCACGACGGTGGAAGCCTACTGGCGCAGCCGGCGTTTCGATCTCGACGACTACCGGTTCACCGGGTAACGCGAAGCCAGCGCGATCAGCTCAGCGCGCCGCAGGCGGGGCGGATTCGCAGATGCTGCGCGAGCAGCGTGAAGCTAGGGCGTTCGGTGCGAAGCTAAGGCGTCGATCCGGCGCGAGTTTGTACCCAGACTGCACGCGCAAAGCCAAGAATTCACACCCAAAGCCAACGATTCACCCGCAAAGCCAAGGATTCACAGCCAAAGCCGAGATCACTTGCGACCCTGCAGGATCGCTTCGATATTGCGTTCCGCCAGCGCGGTGATGGTCATGAAGGGGTTACAGCCGAGGTAGCCGGGCAGCAGTGACGCATCGTTGACATAAAGCTTGTCATACCCTTTGACCCTGCCGTAGCCATCGGTGGCCATGCCCCGAACAACCCCACCCATCGGATGAACAGTGTTGGGCGCGAACGCCTGTCCCTCGAATAAGTCGTCGCGATAGTCCACGCCGTTGGCGTGCGTCACCTTGTCGAAAACCAGCTGTGCTTTCGCGCGCAGCTGATCGGTGTGGCCCGCCGACCAGTCGATGGCGATCGAATCCTTGGCCCGGTCGTAGCTGATGTCAGCGCGATCGCCGGTCCGCACCATCACGTAATAGCCCAACGCGTAGGTCTCGACCGGAAGCGGAAGCGAGAACATGCTGGCGTATACGGGATTATCCGGATCGTCTCGGCCGTCGAGGTTGATCATGCCCATCAAGGACTGCTGAGTACCCGCGGGATCGCCGGGCTGCAGCATGTGAGACACCATGATGTCGCCGTTGTTCCCGTATCCACGACCGATCTCTTGGCTCAAGTCGGGCAGCGACCCCGTCTCGCGAGCCCGCAGCAGGAGTTCATTGGTGCCGATTACCCCCGCACTGAGATACAGCTGATCACAGGCGATTTCGACGCGTGCAACCTCTTTGCCGAACCGGTCGATCTCACGGGTGGACAGCACGTACTCGCCGGAACGCTCGCGCCGGATGCCGATGACCTCGGTGAGCGGCTTCAGGGTGACCTTGCCGGTCGCCAGCGCGGCAGCGATATACGTCTGGTCGACGCTGCCGAACCTGCCGTAGTTGTTGCCATACTGTTGCTCAAAGTCCAGAGCCGAACGTGGAACCTGGCCCGCCTCTTCTTTTCTCATGTAGTCGAACGAGTAGGCGCTGCCGTTGTAGTCGACGCGGTAGCCGGCTGCGTCCGCGTACTGCCGCCCCACTCTCGCGTACTGGAACCAGGGTGTGCGCTCGAACCAATCCATGTCGCGATAGCTGATTCGCAGCATCGTCTTCGCGCGTTCGATGTACGTGCCCAGGAAAACGGCGGGGTCGATGTCGGGGAACGCCGCACGGACCTGGGCCGCGGTCGGAATCGCGGCAATTGCCGCGTTGACCATCGATCCCCCGCCGACTGCGGTTCCGCGAAACACCGTGTGCGCGCCGTGGACAACCTTTTCGCAGATCCCGGCCTGGACCGGCTGCGGCGACGGCGCGCGCTTGGCTACGTCCGCCATCGAAACGCCACGAAAGGACGGCACCAGGCTGGGCGGCACCGACGTGAACCAGCCAGCGCGGTTGTCCGCGGGCAACATTCGCGAGAAGCGTTTGCCGTCGGTGTCGGCGGTGCTCCACTGCCTGCCCTTTTCCAGAATCAGGGTGTCGATGCCGGCTTGGCCGAGCCGTAGCGCCGAAACGCCACCACCGTAGCCGCTGCCCACCACGATGGCCCGGTAGTGAGGCCGCAGGGCACCTGCGTCGCTGCGTCTTCCGAGTTCGACGGCCCCAGCACCCAGAGCACCCGCGGCAACTCCGGCGGCGACACCGAGAAAACGTCTGCGCGACAGAGTCATTCAGCGCCTCCACTAGTGCATCGGGCCCAGTCGGGTCCCTCGGGTCCAGTCGAGCCCACGGCCAAGCCCGCGCGTCCTCACAGCCCACCTAACCAACTGTGATTCATATAACTTCCATATAACGATACCATAAGTATGTGATAACTGCTACTTTGAATAAGCATGGCAGGTCGAACGGCGATATTTGGACTTCTTGAATGTTATTGGACACAAGTACCATTTATCAACGCTCGCGTAAGCGGCGGGCGGGAGCAGCCGTCGGCTGCTAGCTGGAGGCAACCCAAGAGGTACCTGTGGCTAATCGCGGCGGCCATCCCGACGCTTGTCTACGTGTCATGGTTCGGCGTATGGGCGACCGGCCTCGGCGTGTTCTGGTGGACGAGCCCCATCCTGGCGTTCGGGGTCATGCCGATTCTCGACCACGTGACCGGGCGCGACGCGAACGATCCGTCCGACGGTCTCGTCGCATGGCTGGAGAGCGACCCCTTCTACCGCTGGGTCACCTATCTCTACCTGCCCAACCAGTACCTGTCACTGATATTCGCCTGCTGGCTGTGGGCCGGCGGCGGCTGGGTGACAATGTCTTTCCCCGACAAGCTTGGCCTGATGGCAACAACCGGGCTGGTCGGTGGCCTCGCCATCAACGTCGCGCACGAACTGGGACACACGCGCGAACAACGTGAGAGACGGTTGAGCAAGGTCGCGCTGGCGCAGACCTGTTATGGGCATTTCTTTGTCGAGCACAACCGCGGCCACCATGTCCGGGTCGCTACCGCTGAGGACCCCGCGAGCGCGAGGTTCGGCGAAAGTCTCTACGCGTTCCTGCCACGGTCGGTCATCGGCGGCCTGCGCTCTGCCTGCAGCCTGGAAGCCACCCGGTTGTCCAGGATCGGCAAATCCCGCTGGTCACTGCGCAATGACGTGCTTAATGCCTGGCTCCTCACTTTCGGGCTGTTTACCGTACTTGCGGTATGGTTTCGCCCCGTAGTGCTGCCCTGGCTGATCGGGCAGGCGATTTTGGGCTTTTGCCTGCTGGAAACCGTCAACTACCTGGAGCATTACGGTCTGCGGCGGCAGAAGCTGCCCAACGGCCGCTACGAAAGGGTGCGACCCACGCACAGCTGGAACAGCAGCACGTGCATGGCCAACATCCTGCTCTTCCACCTGCAGCGGCATTCAGATCACCACGCCAATCCGTTGCGGAACTACCAGGTGCTGCGTCACGTCGACGAGGCACCCCAACTCCCGAGCGGCTACAGCGCGATGCTGCTGCTAGCGCTGTTCCCCCCGCTGTGGCGCCGGGTGATGAACCCGCGTGTCATCGACTTCTACGACGGCGACGTCAGATTGGCCGCACTCAAGCCCGGCGACATTCTGCTCCCGGGTTAGGCTGGCAGTCGATTCTGGACTTGGAGTGCGCTTGGAAAGGACACCTCGATGGCGAAGGAGTTTTCGCATATCGACGGGTCGCTCCGAGCGTTCATGCAGAGCCAGGCCATGTTCTTCGTCGCCACCGCCCCGTCGGTAGGCGGCCGAATCAACTTGTCGCCCAAGGGTTACCGCGACACATTCGCAGTGCTCGACGACCACACGGTGGCTTATCTGGACCTGTTCGGCAGCGGCACTGAGACGATCGCGCACCTACGCGACAACGGCCGCATCACCATCATGTTCTGCTCGTTCACCCGCAACTCGCGGATCTTGCGGCTGTTCGGCACTGAGCGGGTCGTCCGTCCGGATGATAGCGAATTCGATACGCTGCGAACGCATTTCGGGGACACGCATCCGGGTCTGCGGGCCGCCGTCGTCGTCGATGTGGAGCGAATCGCCGACGCCTGCGGCTACGCGGTGCCTTACTACGAGCTCATCGACGAGCGGCCGGTGCTCGACGCGCATCACGCGAAGGCGCCTGAGGAAACCTACGTTCGGACGCGCACCCGCAACCAGCACAGCATCGACGGGCTGCCCGCGCTGGACCCCGACCACCCGTTGCCGCCCCGGTAGCGCACAGCCCCGGCCCCACTCGCCGAGCGTGACAGTGCAGTCACAGTGAGCGCCGAACGTGACTGCAGCGTCACGTTCGAGGGCCTACGCCTAGATGGCGCGCTTGAGGTCGTCGACCTTGTTGAGCTGCTCCCACGGCAGTTCGATATCGGTGCGGCCGAAATGACCGTAGGCGGCGGTCTGCGCGTAGATCGGGCGCAGCAGGTCCAGGTCGCGGATGATCGCACCGGGCCGCAGGTCGAACACCTCGGGCACGATCTTCTCGATCTTGACCGGGTCGACGATCGCGGTGCCGAACGTCTCGATGAACAGCCCCACCGGGGCGGCCTTGCCGATGGCGTAGGCCACCTGCACCTCGACGCGCTCCGCCAGGCCGGCGGCAACGATGTTCTTTGCCACCCAGCGCATCGCGTAGGCCGCCGAACGGTCCACCTTGGACGGATCCTTGCCGGAGAAGGCGCCGCCGCCGTGGCGGGCCCAGCCGCCGTAGGTGTCGACGATGATCTTGCGGCCGGTCAGGCCCGCGTCGCCCATGGGGCCGCCGAGGACGAACTTGCCGGTCGGGTTGACCAGCCCCCGGGTCGCCGACGAGTCGAGGGTCTCGTGGGCCAGCTCGTCGAGCACGGTCTTGAGCACGTGCTTGCGGATGTCGGGGTCCAGCGTCTTCTCCAGGTCGATGCCGTCGGCGTGCTGGGTGGAGACGACCACGGTGTCCAGCCGCACCGGGACGTCGTCCTCGTAGGCGATGGTGACCTGCGTCTTGCCGTCGGGCCGCAGGTAGGGCAGCGTCCCGTTCTTGCGGACCTCGGTCAGCCGCCGCGACAGCCGGTGGGCCAGGGCGATGGGAAGCGGCATCAGCTCCGGGGTGTCGTTGATCGCGTAGCCGAACATCAGGCCCTGGTCGCCGGCGCCCTGGGAGTCCAGCGGGTCCGCGGCGCCCTCGACGCGTGCCTCGTGCGCGGTGTCCACGCCCTGGGCGATGTCGGGCGACTGCGCGCCAATGCCGATGTTCACCCCGCACGACGCCCCATCGAAACCCTTGTCGGACGAGTCGTAGCCGATCTCGAGGATTCGCTCGCGGACGGTGTTGCTGATGTCGGCGAACGCCGTCTTGGCCGTCGTCGTCACCTCACCCACCACATGCACCTGCCCGGTGGTCACCAGCGTCTCGACCGCGACACGTGAGTGGGGGTCCTCCGCCAGCAGCGCATCGAGGACGGAGTCGCTGATCGCGTCACAGATCTTGTCGGGATGGCCCTCGGTCACCGACTCACTGGTAAACAGCCGACCCTTCTCGCTCACCCTGTCATCCTTCCGTCCTGCGTAAACTTAGTTAGGCAAATTATTTTAATGGCCGCTGCTCGAACCGGCCAAGCCGGGCGTCCTGACTAGGGCGTTATCCGGTTTCGCTTTGCAGAAATGCAACGATCGCGTCAACGATACGGCTGGCCATCAGCGTCTTCGAGCCGTGCTGCAGCGCCGACTCGGTACCGTCGGACGCCAGCAGCCAGCCGTCGTTACTGTCCACCTCGAAGGCCCTGCCCTCGCCCACGGCGTTGACCACCAACAGGTCGCAGCCCTTGCGGCGCAGCTTTTGCCGGGCGTGGAAGAGCACGTCGCCATTGGCGTCGCCGGTCTCGGCGGCAAACCCCACGATGGCCCGCATATTGGGCAGCTCTCCGTGAGTACGCGCCCGCACCGCGCCGGCCAGCACGTCGTCGTTGCGCACGAGTTCGATCGTCGGCGCTTCGTCCTGACTGTCCGGGCGTTTCTTGATCTTCGCGGCGGCCACCTGCGAGGGCCGGAAGTCGGCGACCGCCGCGGCCATCACCAGCACGTCCGCTTCGGGAGCGTGCTTGGACACCGCGTCGCCGAGTTGTTCCGCCGAGCTGATGTGCACCACGTGGACACCAGCAGGGTCGATGAGCCCCGCGGTGTGCCCGGCGATCAGCGTGACCTCAGCGCCCCGCTGGGCGGCGACCCTGGCGACCGCATAACCCTGCTTTCCGGAGCTGCGGTTACCGATGAAGCGCACCGGATCGATGGGTTCGCGGGTGCCGCCGGCGGTCACCAGGACGCGGCGGCCGGCGAGGTCATACGGCAGGGCGTCATGGCGCTCCAGCAGCAGATGGGCCAGGGTGGTGATCTCCTCGGCCTCGGGCAGGCGGCCCGCGCCGCTGTCGGTGCCGGTGAGCCGGCCCCATGCGGGTTCCAGCACCACCGCGCCGCGGCGGCGCAGCGTGGCCACGTTGTCGACGGTGGCCGGGTGCAACCACATCTCGGTGTGCATGGCCGGCGCGAACAGCACCGGGCACCGGGCCGTGAGCAGCGTCGCGGTCAGCAGATCGTCGGCACGGCCAGCTACCGCGCGGGCCAGCAGGTCGGCCGTCGCCGGCGCCACCACCACCAGGTCGGCCTGCTTGCCGAGCTGAACGTGGGGTACCTCGGGAACGTCGTCGAAGACGTCGGTGTGGACCGACTGACCGGAAAGGGCCTCAAAGGTGGCGGCCCCGACGAAGCGCAAGGCCGATTCGGTGGGGATGACCCGGACCAGATGACCGGCCTCGGCGAGCTGACGGACGACGGTGCACGCCTTGTATGCGGCGATGCCTCCGGAGACGCCGACGATGACTTTTTTCGCGACCCGATCGCGGTTGTCCACGCCCGGCCCTGCCCTGTTACTCGCCCTCGGTGTGCTCGAGCAGGTCGGCGTGGATCTCGCGCAACGCGATGGACAGCGGCTTTTCCTGCAGTCCGGGCTCGACCAACGGGCCAACGTATTCGAGGATGCCCTCACCGAGTTGGTTGTAGTAGTCGTTGATCTGCCTGGCCCGCTTCGCCGCGTAGATCACCAGCGCATACTTGCTGGAAACCCGGTCCAGCAGCTCGTCGATGGGCGGGTTGGTGATGCCCAGGGGGGTGTCGTAGGCGCCTTGACCACCCGCGGACGGGTCGAACTGATCCACGGCAGCGACGGCGGCCAGCGACGTGTCGGACTGGGGAATACTCACGTAGTCAATCTCCTGGGATGGCGTAAAAGCGGTTTGAAAGCGGCTAAGAACTCGGGTCCGGCGCGGTTCCCACCAGCAAGGATACCAATTCGGCGCACGCAGACTCCAATCGACTGTTCACGACGACCTCGTCGAAGTCGCCTTGAGCAGCCAATTCGGTGCGCGCAGTGTCGAGGCGGCGCCGGATCACCTCCGGTGTCTCGGTACCCCGGCCGGTTAGCCGCGACTCCAAGTCCTCCCAGCTGGGCGGCGCGAGAAACACGGCGACCGCTTCCGGCATCGCTTGCTTGATCGCCCGCGCCCCGGCCAGGTCCACCTCGATGAGCACCGGGACACCCGCCGCCGTGGCGTCGCGCACCGGCTGGGCCAGGGTGCCCGATCGGTGCAGTCCGCGGTGTATCTCGGCCCACTCCAAGAGCGCGCCCTGGTCGATCAGCTGCTGGAACCGGGCCGGACTGACGAAGTGGTAATCGACGCCGTCGACCTCGCCCGGCCGCGGTGCCCGTGTCGTGGCCGAGACACTGAAATGCAGGTTCGGGATCCGCTCCCGCAGACACTTGACCACGGTCGACTTGCCGACCGCGGAGGGACCGGACAGCACGACCACGCGTCCTGGTGGTGGCGACCCGCTTCGCCCGGCTGCGCCGCGCTCGCGATCGCCACGTGCTGATTCCGGTCCCCCGCGGGCGCTCACCGGCGCTCCCGGCCGCGTCTGATTGCCGGCCTCCACCTCAGGCCTGCCGGCCTGCATCGTCGGCCGGCGGGGTTAGGCGGAGCCGAACTTTTCCAGCAGTGCCTTGCGCTGACGATCGCCCAGGCCACGCAGTCGGCGGGTCGGCGCGATCTCCAGCTCGGTCATGATTTCTTGCGCCTTGACCTTGCCCACCTTCGGCAACGCCTCGAGCAGCGCAGACACCTTCATCTTGCCCAAGACTTCGTCGCTCTCGGCATCCTTGAGCACCTGCGTGAGGTTAGTGCCGCCGCGCTTCAGCCGATCCTTGAGCTCAGCTCGAGCTCGACGTGCGGCAGCAGCCTTCTCCAACGCGGCCGCCCGCTGCTCGTCGGTCAACTGGGGAAGAGCCACGATTCCTCCGTCTCTCATCGATAACAATCGATCTTTTCTTGTCTCAGCCGGGTACTCCAGCCAGCGGGAACGACCGTACTCAGGCTCCCTGACGAAATCTAACCCGCCCCCCTGGTTGAGGGCATAAAACGCCCAGCGTGGGCACGGCACGCGCGACGGACAGCGGCCCTCCTCGGGCCGCTGAAAGCCGCTGCACGCGGCGTCGATGCCGCAGCCGCATTCCCTCGCGACAGGCTCGCACACGCCTCCTACCAGCGGTTTTAGGCCGCAGGCCAGCTGGCCATACGCAACCGGCAAGCCACCGCGCCGCCAGCCTGCGGGCGGCGATAATCCCCCAGTGCCAAGAATCACGGATTGTCGTGGCGTGTCGCGCGTGTCGCGGTGCGCGTAAGGCGACGCCGGCCGCGCGCCCGGCGAGCTACGATCATCCGGTGCCGAACCTGCGGATACGTCAGGCGGCCGAGTTGCTGGGGGTCAGCGACGACACCGTTCGGCGATGGATCAACAACGGCACGTTGGCGGTCAGTCTCGACTCATCCGGCCGCAAGGTCATCGCCAGCGAGGAACTGGCCCAGTTCTCGCATACCAACGCGCCGGCACCGCCGCCCAACCCCTTGGGCGTCGGCAGCTCGGCCCGCAACCGATTCGTCGGCCTGGTCACCAAGGTCGTCAGCGACAAGGTGATGACCCAGGTCGAGATGCAGTGTGGCCCCTTCACCGTGGTTTCTCTGATGAGCACCGCGGCCGCCCAGGAGCTGAACCTGCGGCCGGGGAGCGTGGCCGTGGCCGTCGTCAAGGCCACCACAGTGATCGTGGAGACCGCGGAGTCAGGCGAAGCTTCAGCTCCGGAATGAGCTAACCAGCGCGAACAGACGCAAAAGCCCCTTCTTTCGGCACGAAACGGGGCCTTTCGCGTCTGCTCGCGCTACTTGGCGAGGTAGGCGACGGCGTCCAGCATCCGTTCACCGGCGGTCCGCAGCTCCGCCACGTCGGGGCCGGCCCGCAAAACCTCCCGCGCCACCGCCGGCAACAACTCACCCGGCGCGGCCCCACCGAGGCCGCGCAGCGCCTCCGGTCGCCCGCCCTGGGCGCCCACGCCCGGCACCAGCACCGGTCCGCCCAGCGCGCTGAGATCGGGCGCTTGCAGGGTCGTCGCGCCGACGACGACGCCGACGGATCCCGGCTCCGGCCCCATCGACGCATTGGCCGCCGCGACGTGGTCGACGATCAGCTGGGCCACCGTGCGGCCATCGGCATCGGCGCGCTGAACGGTCGAGCCCTCCGGGTTGGAGGTTGCCGCCAGGACGAACACCCCGCGGTCATGGGCCGCGGCGACCTCCAGCAACGGCCGTAACGAGCCGAACCCCAGATAGGGCGAAGCCGTCACCGCGTCGACGGCCAGGGGCGAGTCGCCGGCCCAGGCCGCGGCGTATGCCGCCATCGTCGTCCCGATGTCGCCGCGCTTGGCGTCGGCCAGCACCAGCACCCCTGCCTCGCGCAACGCGGCAATGGTGCGCTCCAGCACCGCGTACCCGGCCGCGCCGTAAGCCTCGAAGAACGCCACCTGCGGCTTGACCACGGCGAAACCGGCGAACGCCGCTACGCAGGTCTCGCAGAATGCGGCCAGCCCGTCGGCGGTGGTCGGCATGTCCCAGGCCCGCAACAGCTCGGGGTGCGGGTCGATACCCAGGCACAGCGGGCCTCGGCTCGCCTTGGCCTCGGCCAGCCGGGCACCGAAGCCGGTCACTTGCCGGCGCCTCCTGCGCCAATGCTGCGGTGCAGCTCTTGCAGCGACCGCACTCCGATGTCGCCGCGAATGCCGGCCTCGATGCCCTGTACGGCCGCGGAGGCGCCCTGAACCGTTGTGACGCAGGGAATGTTGACGGCCACCGCCGCCGACCGGATTTCGTAGCCGTCGATACGCGGACCGGAGTTGCCGTAGGGCGTGTTGATCACCATGTCGACCTCACCGGCCTTGATGGCGTCGACGGCAGACGCGGCGGGTCGGCCCGGTTGTGGCTCCTCGAAATGCTTGCGCACTACGTCGCAGGGAATTCCATTGCGGCGCAACATCTCTGCTGTGCCTTCGGTGGCAAGGACACGAAAGCCCAAGTCGGCCAACCGCTTGACCGGAAACACCAGCGAACGCTTGTCCCGGTTGGCGACGGACACGAACACGGTGCCGCGGGCCGGCAGCGATCCATAGGCGGCGGTCTGACTCTTGGCGAAGGCGCTGCCGAAGTCGCGGTCGATCCCCATGACTTCGCCGGTCGATTTCATCTCCGGGCCAAGCAGAGAGTCGATGGCCGCTCCGTCCGCGCGGCGGAATCGGTGAAACGGCAACACTGCCTCTTTGACGGCAATGGGTGCGTCCTCGGCCGCATTGGCACCGTCTCCGCAAGGCGCCAGCAGTCGCTCGTCGCGAAGCTGAGAAATGCTGGCCCCCAGCATGATCCGGGCACATGCCTTGGCCAGCGGGATCGCGGTGGCCTTGGATACGAAAGGGACGGTACGGCTCGCTCTTGGATTCGCCTCCAGCACGTAGACCACGTCGTCCTTGAGGGCGTATTGCACATTGATCAGCCCGATCACGCCGATGCCATGGGCGATGGCCTCGGTGGCACGGCGTACCTTCTCGATGTCGCTGCGGCCCAAGGTCACCGGCGGCAGCGCACACGCCGAGTCGCCGGAGTGGATGCCGGCCTCCTCGATGTGCTCCATGATGCCGCCGATATAGACCTCGGTGCCGTCGCACAGCGCGTCGACGTCGATCTCCACCGCGTCCTCGAGGAAGCGGTCGACGAGCACCGGATGCTCGGGAGACAACTCGGTGGCGCGGGTGATGTACCCCCTCAGCGTCTCCTCGTCGTAGACGATCTCCATGCCGCGACCACCCAGCACATAGGACGGCCGCACCAGCACCGGATAGCCGATGTCCGCGGCGATCCGCCTAGCTTGATCGAAAGTGGTTGCGGTGCCGTACTTGGGAGCCGGCAAACCCGCGGCGTTCAGCACGTCGCCGAACGCGCCGCGGTCCTCCGCCAGGTCGATCGCCTCCGGCGGGGTGCCGACAATCGGAATTCCGGCGTCGGCGAGCTGTTGCGCCAGCCCGAGCGGGGTTTGGCCGCCAAGCTGGACGATCACGCCGACGACACCGGGCCCGCCGGCGCCGGATTGCGCTTCGGCGCGGTACACCTCGAGGACGTCCTCGAAGGTCAGCGGCTCGAAATACAGCCGGTCGGCGGTGTCGTAGTCCGTGGAAACCGTCTCCGGGTTGCAGTTGACCATCACCGTCTCGAAACCGGCCTGCGACAACGTGGTTGCCGCGTGCACACAGCTGTAGTCGAACTCGATACCCTGGCCGATGCGGTTGGGCCCCGAACCCAGGATCAGCACCTTTGGCTTCTCGGTCTGCGCAGCCACCTCGGTCTCCGCGGCGGGGTCGAGCTCATAGCTGCTGTAGTGGTAAGGGGTTTTGGCTTCGAACTCCGCCGCGCAGGTGTCGACGGTCTTGTACACGGGGTGAATGCCCAGCCGCTCGCGCAACGACCGCACCCCGTCTTCTCCGGCCAATTCCGGTCGCAGCGCGGCGATCTGACGATCCGACAGCCCGCTGTGCTTGGCACGCCGGAGCATGTCGCCATCAAGGACGGGCGCGTCGACCAGCTCAGCGCGCAGCACCACCAGCTCGCCGATCTGCGCGACGAACCACGGGTCGACACCGGTGGTCTCGGCGACCTGATCGATCGAGGCGCCCAGCCGCAGCGCCAGTTCGATGTCGTAGAGCCGGTCTTCGGTCGGGGTCTGCAGCCGGGTCAGCACCTCGTTCAGATCCGCTTCCGAGCCTTCGGCGTCGGGCGCCGTCCAGAACCCGCTACGAGGGGTTTCCAGGGACCGCATCACCTTGCCGAGGGCTTCGATAAAGTTGCGGCCCAACGACATTGCCTCGCCGACGGATTTCATCGTGGTGGTCAGGGTGGGATCGGCACCGCGGAATTTCTCGAACGCGAAGCGCGGCGCCTTGACCACGACGTAGTCCAGCGTGGGCTCGAAGCAGGCCGGGGTTTCCTTGGTGATGTCGTTGACGATCTCGTCCAGGGTGTAGCCGATGGCCAGCTTGGCCGCGATCTTGGCGATCGGGAAGCCGGTGGCCTTGGACGCCAGTGCGCTGGACCGCGACACCCGCGGGTTCATCTCGACCACGATCAGCCGCCCGTCGCGCGGGTTGACCGCGAACTGGATGTTGCAGCCGCCGGTGTCGACGCCGACCTCGCGCAGGATCGCGATGCCCAGGTCGCGCATCCGCTGGTATTCGCGGTCGGTCAGGGTCATGGCCGGTGCGACGGTGACCGAGTCGCCGGTGTGCACTCCCATCGGGTCGACGTTCTCGATCGAGCACACCACCACCACGTTGTCGTGGCCGTCGCGCATCAGCTCGAGCTCGAATTCCTTCCAGCCGTAGATCGATTCCTCGATCAGCACGTTGGCACTGGGCGAGGCGGCCAGCCCCGCGCCGGCCATCCGGTCGACCTCCTCGACCGATCGCGCCATGCCCGAGCCCAGCCCGCCCATGGTGAAACTGGGCCGCACCACGACGGGCAGGCCCACTTCTTCGACTGTCTCCCGGACCTCGTCCATGGTGAAACACACGCGGCTGCGGGCGGATTCGCCGCCCACCTTGGCGACGATGTCCTTGAACCGCTGGCGGTCCTCGCCGCGCTGGATGGCGTCGAAGTCGGCGCCGATGAGCTCCACCCCGTAACGCTCCAGCGCCCCGTTCTCATAGAGCGCCACCGCCGTGTTGAGCGCGGTCTGCCCCCCCAGAGTGGCCAGCAGCGCGTCGATCTTGTTGCCGCGCTGGGCCTGCTGCGCGATCACCCGCTCGACGAACGTCGGGGTGATGGGCTCGACGTAGGTGAAGTCGGCGTACTCGGGGTCGGTCATGATCGTGGCCGGGTTGGAATTGACCAGGCTGACCTGCAACCCCTCGGCCCGCAACACCCGGCAGGCCTGGGTGCCGGAGTAGTCGAACTCGCAGGCCTGTCCGATGACGATCGGCCCCGAGCCGATCACCAGGACGTGGTTGAGGTCAGTCCGCCGCGGCACTAGCGGTCCCCTTTCTCGGCGCGAGCGTGCGCAGATGTACAGCATTTGCGGCGTGTCGGCGTACAACCACGCACGCTCGCGGAAAGGACGGCGGTGTCATCGGTGTCATCGGTGAGCCGCCATCAGGTCGACGAATTGGTCGAACAGGTACTCCGCGTCATGCGGGCCAGCGGCGGCCTCCGGGTGGTATTGGACCGAAAACGCCCGTCCGTCAACGAGTCTGACTCCCTCCACCACTCCGTCGTTGGCGCAGGTATGGCTGACGACGGCCGGGCCGAACGGCGTGTCGAAGGATTGGCCCGCCTCGCCTTCCAGTGCGAAGCCGTGGTTCTGCGCGGTCACCGCGACCCGCCGGGTGGCGTGGTCGATGACCGGGATGTTGATCCCGCGGTGACCGAACACCATCTTGTAGGTCGACAGGCCAAGCGCCCGCCCCAGAATCTGGTTGCCGAAACAGATTCCGAACAACGGGATTCCGGCGTCCAGCACCGCGCGGGTGAGCGCCACGACGTGATCGGCGGTAGCCGGATCCCCGGGGCCGTTGGACAAGAACACGCCGTCCGGCTTGATGTCGGCGATCTGCTCGAAGGTGGCCGACGCCGGCAGCACGTGGCTGCGGATGCCCCGCCGGGCGAAGTTGCGCGGCGTGTTGGTCTTGATGCCCAAATCCAGCGCGGCCACGGTGAACCTGGCCAGCCCCGGCGCCCCTTCGGGCCCCACCACATAGGTCTCCGGAGTGCTGACCTCGCCGGCGAGATCGGCACCCAGCATCGGCTTCTGGGCCCGCACCCGCTCGACAAGCTCACCCGAGTCGGCGAGCGCGGCACCGGAGAACAGCCCCGCCTTCATCGAGCCGCGGCTGCGCAGATGGCGCACCACGGCCCGGGTGTCGATGCCTGCGATCCCGACGATGTGCTGGCGGATCAGCTCCTCCTCGAGCGTGCCGGTGGCACGCCAGTTGGACGGACGCGGTGACGGGTCGCGTACCGCGTATCCGGCGACCCAGATTTTGTCGCCGCGGCTCTCGGCGTCCTCGCCGTTCCAGCCGGTGTTGCCGATCTGCGGCGCGGTGGACACCACGATCTGGCGGTGATAGCTGGGATCGGTCAGCGTCTCCTGATAGCCCGACATGCCGGTGCTGAACACCGCTTCGCCCAACGTTTGGCCGATGTCCCCGAACGGCCGTCCGGTGAAGACGCGCCCGTCCTCGAGTATCAACTGGGCTTTACTCATGGCGCCGCTCCTCCTCATCGCTTCGCTCTGCATCGTCGCGGCGCGACTCATGGCGCCGCTCCTCCTCATCGCTTCGCACTGCATCGTCGCGGCGCGACCCACGCCGCCGCTCCTCCTGCCGGCCGTCCAACCAGTCGGCGTAGTCGTCACGGCTCCTTGCGCGAAAGCCGGTGTCCATCTCCACGCCCGACGGCAGTCGCCAGCGAATGGCCAAGATCGCGTTGCGAGGACCAACCCTGCCGACAATGCCGCGTTCGGTGCGGATTGCCGAAATCGCTTCGCCCGCGATCCAAATCGGACGGGCGCCGATGCGTTCAATCAGAATGCCTTCGGGGTGGCGGCTCATCACCGCCTTGCAGCGGTACCCCAGATCGCCGACGGCGACGCGGTCGTGCCAGTTCGGCGCCAGAGTGCAGCCGCAATAATGGCCGCGGGTGGTGACCGTCGCCGGTCCGACCTCGCCGGGCAGTTCGGGCAGGGCGCCGATCAGCTCCGCCTGGCGCTGCGCGCGATTGCGCCAGCCACGCATCATCAGCTGGATCACGAAGGCGATCACCACCACCAGTACCGCGGCGAAAATCAGTGACCCGACCAGCGTGCCCGAATTCATGCCGGACTCTTCCCGTCCCGGGCGGTGACCTTCCCGCGCAGCAGGGTGGCGGTGACGGTCGCGGGCAACGTCATCGCCTCGTACGGCGTGTTGGCTGACCGGCTGGCCAGGTCAGCTCCGGCGATGGTCCAGCTGGCGTCGGGGTCGACCACGGTGAGGTTGGCCGGCTCCCCCACCTCCAGCGGCCGGCCGTGGTCGGGCAATCCGACAATGCGTGCGGGATTCTCACTCATCACCCGGGCGACATCGCGCCACGACAACAGGCCGGGCTGCACCATCGTCTGCACCACCACCGACAGCGCCGTCTGCAACCCCAGCATGCCGGGACGCGCCGCGGAGAACTCGACACATTTCTCGTGCTCGGCGTGCGGAGCGTGGTCGGTGGCGACACAGTCGATGACGCCCTCGGCCAGCGCCTGTCGCAGCGCTACCGCATCGGCCGCCTCGCGCAGCGGCGGGTTGACCCGATTCACGCCGTCGTAGCTGGCTAGTCTGCCGTCGTCGAGCAGTAGGTGGTGCGGCGTCACCTCGGCTGTGATCGAAATTCCTTGCTGCTTAGCCCATTTCAGTATCTCGACGGTGCCTGCTGTGGACGCGTGGCAGATGTGTACCCGGGCGCCGGCGTCGCGGGCCAACAGAGCGTCGCGGGCGACAATCGCTTCCTCGGCGGCGCGGGGCCATCCGGACAGCCCCAGCCTGGCGGCCGTGGGTCCCTCGTGTGCGACGGCGCCGACCGTCAGCCTGGGCTCCTCGGCGTGCTGAGCGACCAACACCCCGAGGCCGGTTGCGTACTCCAGGGCGCGGCGCATCACCTGCGGGTCGTGCACGCAGATGCCGTCGTCGGAGAACATGCGCACCTGAGCGGCACCGGCCGCCATCATGCCCATCTCGGTGAGCACCTCGCCGGCGAGGCCGACGGTGACCGCGCCGACGGGATGCACGTCGACCAGGCCGACTTGCTGGCCGCGGTGCCAGACGTGGTCGGTGACCACCGGGCTGTCCGCAACCGGGTTGGTGTTGGCCATCGCGAACACCGCGGTGTAGCCGCCGAGAGCTGCTGCGGCCGAACCGGTTTCGATGTCTTCGGCGTATTCGCGGCCGGGCTCGCGCAGGTGGGTATGCAAGTCGACCAAGCCGGGTAGCAGTACGTGACCGGTGGCGTCGATGACGTCGGCCGTTTCCGGGATATCACGCCCTGCGGCGATTTCAGCGATCTGGCCGTCATCGACCAGCACGTCGACCCGGTCACCCTCGCCATAGAGCCGCACACCGCGGATCAAGACCTTCATGCTGCGGCCTCCTCCGCTCCGACCAGCACGTGGAACAGCACCGCCATCCGCACATGCACACCATTGGAAACCTGTTGCAGCACAGCTGATTGCGATGAATCAGCCACCGAAGACGAGATCTCCATGCCACGCACCATCGGCCCGGGGTGCAGCACCGCTGCATGGCCGGGCAGCATCGCCTGGCGCCGCTCGGAGAGCCCGTACCGAACCGAATACTCGCGCACCGACGGGAAGAAGCCGCCGTTCATCCGCTCGGCCTGCACCCGCAACATCAGCACCGCGTCGGCGGCGGGCAGCTCCGCGTCGAAGTCGTAGGAGACGGTCACCGGCCAGCCGTCCACCCCGACCGGCAGCAAGGTGGGCGGCGCCACCAGCACCACCTCCGCACCCAACGTGTGCAGCAGCATGACGTTGGAACGGGCGACCCGGCTGTGCAGGATGTCGCCGACGATCACGATGCGCCGACCCTCGATGCCGCCGAGGCGCTGGCGGATGGTCAGCGCATCGAGCAGCGCCTGGGTCGGATGCTCATGGGTGCCGTCGCCGGCGTTGATCACCGACGGGCCGGACCCATCGGCGGTCGTTGCCGTCGAAGTCCATTCGGCCAGCAGATGCGCCGCGCCGGAGGCCGGATGCCGGATGACCAGCGCGTCGGCGCCGGCCGCGCGCAGAGTCAGCGCGGTGTCGCGCAGCGACTCCCCCTTGCCCACCGACGATCCGGTGGAGCTGACGTTGATCACGTCGGCGCTCATCCACTTGCCGGCCACCTCGAACGACACCCGGGTGCGGGTCGAGTTCTCGTAGAACATCGTGACCACGGTCCGTCCGCGCAATGTCGGCAGCTTTTTGATCTCGCGACCGACCAGCGCCTGCGCGAACCTGTCGGCGTCGTCGAGGATCGCCGTGGCGTCATCGCGGCTCAGGTCGCCGGCGGCCAGCAGATGGCGGCTCATCAGGCACCGTCCCGGGAAATCACCACGCCGTCGCGGCCGTCGTGTTCGCTGAGCAGCACGTGCACACTCTCGCTGCGCGAGGTCGGCACGTTCTTGCCGACGTAGTCGGCACGTATCGGCAGCTCGCGGTGGCCGCGGTCAACCAGCACCGCCAGTTGCACCACCCGCGGCCGCCCCACATCGCGCAGCGCGTCTAGGGCGGAGCGCACCGAGCGCCCGGAGTACAGCACGTCGTCGACGAAGACCACCAGGGCGTCGTCGACGCCGCCGGCCGGGATCGCGGTGGCCTCCAGCGGCCGAGGCGGCTTGCTCCGCAGGTCGTCGCGGTACAGGGTGATGTCGAGCGCGCCGTGGCCGACGTCGACGCCGCTGAATTCGCGGATATTGGCGGCCAGGCGCCCGGCCAGGATGACACCGCGGGTCGGGATGCCCAGCAGCACTACCCGTGGCGCGTCGGGCCCATCCAGCGCGGTCTTTTCGATGATCTGATGCGCAATACGGGAAATGGTTCGACCGACGTCGGCCGCTGACATCAATTCTCGGGATTCCCTGCCGGAAGCAGCACCCATACGAGACCTTGACCTCCTTCTCCGCCTCTCCGGACGGATCGTTAAAGGATGTCGACTGCGGGGCAGCGTAGCACTGCGCGCCCCGCCGGGGGCGACTCGGGCGGCGTGGCGGGGTTTGCCGTGGCGCCTGTAGTCACTTCTGCCACACTGGCCTCTGCTAGGGGCGCGGCACCGAAAAGCACACCGGGCTATCCTGGCGGAAATGACAGACTCTTTCCCCGCCCGCTCTGGCCGGCCGCTCATCGACTTCGATGCCCTGTACCGCGGCGAGAGCCCCGCCGAAGGCATCCCACCGATGACTGCACCGCCATGGGATACCAAGGCGCCCAAGGAGAATGTCATCCGGTGGCAGACGGGCGGCTACGTTCACGGTGACGTCCTCGATATCGGCTGCGGGCTCGGCGACAACGCCATCTACTTGGCCAAGAACGGCTACCAAGTGACCGGATTGGACATCTCCCCGACCGCCTTGATCACTGCCGAGCGCCGGGCCAAGGATGCCGGAGTCGACGTGAAGTTCGCGGTGGCCGATTCCACCAAGCTCGACGGCTACACCGACGCGTTCGACACCGTCTTCGACAGCGGCATGTTCCACTGCCTGGACGACGACGGAAAACGCAACTACGCCGCCGCTGCGCATCGGGCCACCAGGTCCGGGGCCACCCTGCTGCTCAGCTGCTTCTCCGATGCCAACCCCGACGACGCCGAAATACCGCTACAGGTGGTGTCCGAGCAGACATTGCGTGACGTGCTCGGCGGCGCGGGCTGGGATATCGAGTCGCTGGAACCCGCAACAGTGAGCCGCGAGCGGGACGGCACCGAGGTCGAGATGGCGTTCTGGTATGTCCGCGCGCAGCGCCGCTGAACCGCTCAGTCCGGACGACAGGCTCGGCGGCCCTCGTGCGCCCAGGCCAATAGGTCCCGTGCCGCAAGCTGGTCGGCGCGGTGGATATAGCGCCGTAGCGCATCATCGGTAACGAATTCTCGCCATTCACCACGACCGCCGGCCCGGAAGAACCGCTCGTTGCTGTGCCAGATTCCTTCGGTGGAGTCGGGGGCCAACTCGGCTGCGCGAGCCCGCATGGCTTGCAGCGTGGCGTGCTGCGTGAGCTCCTCGGCACGATCGCGTCCGAGGTCGACGCCGAGAACAGCAGCGAGACGGAGCAGCTCGCCGACGAGGTCGAGCTGGTAGTCGGCGTAGTGGAAGAGGGCCACATTGGGCAGATGCCGCCTGTCCCACAGCGACGCGAAGTGGTGCAGGATGTTGGCCAGCGAGCCCATCCCCTGTGCGGGAGGCTTGTGTCCCATCCCCTCGAGAGGCGGCCCAAATCGCTCGCGCGGCTCGAACGGCATCCCCCCTGGGGGCACTCCGCCGATCCCTTCGGGGGCTGTGATCGGTCCTTCCATCCAATCCCGGAAGGCCTCGCCCGGGCTGGGGAGTCGGGCGTCGGGCGCGGGCGGCAGTGGGGCGTCGGGCGGGCCAGCGTGGAGTTGCCGTATGCGCTCGAGGTTCATGTTGTCCAACTGGCGCAGCTCCGACACGGCGGCGTCGCGCGGATCACGGCCGACTCCGATGTAGGTGACCCGGTCGTCGAGCACCAGACCGTCCAGCGGTGTGTGGGTCTTGAGGAACCGTCGGTGATCCTGGGCATCGAGGGTGGCGACGACTTCTTCGATTGGTCGGATGTTCAGGTCGACCCACGGCGACACCGTCGACAGTGGCCCCGGTAACTTCGGCCCGTCGAAGACGAGCAGCGACACCAGGCGTTGGGTCCAGGTCACACCGCACTTCGACGGCGCCGAGATGACGATGTCGCCCTCGCGTAGCTTCAGCGCATCCCACCGCATGTTGTCGCTCATCCACGAGCGGTACATCACCCGGTTGCGCATCAGCGGCGGACGATGTCGAACAGCATGCCCTCGACAGTCACTCCCGGGGCGAACGCGAACGCCACTCCGGTGGAAATTTCCTTGGCCGAATCCAATTGCCGCACCATGGTTTCCAGCACGAAGATCAGGGACACGCTCAGCATGTTGCCGAACCCGGCCAACACCTCCCAGCTGGGCGCTGCCCGCTCCGCCGGGATTGCCAGCGAACGCACCGATTCCTCAATGATCCTGGGACCTCCCGGGTGAATCGCCCACAGGTCGATGTCGGGCATCTGCAATCCATTGTCTGCCAACATCTCTGCGACTACCGGAGCAACCCCGGCGTAAATGTAATCGGGCAGGTTCTCGGACAGCTCGCAGGTGATGCCATTGTGGTTGACGCCGAGCACGATGCCGTCCGCCGCGCCGTCGAGCAGCCTGCTGAAACTGGCGCGGATCACCACTTTGCCCGGTTCAAGCTTTTCGTGCACCTGGCTGGCGCCGATCACCAACGCCGCGCAGCCGTCGCCGAACAGACTGTGCGTCACCACCTCGTTCACGTCATCGCCGAAAACCGCATTCACCGAACACAATTCGATGCACACCACCATTGCCTTCATGTCCGGGTGGGCCCGAACATAACTCGTGGCAATGCGAACGGCGTTTATCGCCGCCGCGCAGCCCATGAAATTCAGTACGACCCGCGAAACCGACCGTGACAGTCCCAGTTCCTGGACGATTGCCACGTCCACACCCGGAGCGATGAATCCGGTGCTGGTCACAAACACCAGCAACCCGACCTCGTCGGCCGTGTACGGGAGACCGGCCAGCGCCCGTCCGCCCACCTCGACGGCCAGCGGAACCGCGTGCCGGTAGAACATGTCCATCCGCCCCCGGATCGTCGCGGGGTTCCGGCGAAACGGCTCGAACTCGGCATCGAGGGGATCAATGGCCATCCGGCGGGTGGCGACCTTCGTCTTCGCATACACGCGCAGAATCCGGTCCCGCTGCTTTTGGTCGGTGAAGAGGTCCGCGACCCGATCAGCCGCCGCGCGCTGATCCACCACGCGGTGCGGCGCGCCGGTCGCGATGCTTTCGATCACCGCGACCGTGGTCGGCGGGGCCGGTGGCAACTGGGCAAGGCTGTCGTCTTGCTGCTCAGGGGTTCCCGGGCGCCGGACTTCGTCCTCCGAAGTGCTCATACCGTACCGATTCCGACGAATCCCTGAATCACATAGTCGGCACTGGCTTTCCATGCTGCAGGCGAGCAATGTTCGCGAAGGAAGCCCCAATTCAGCTCCCTGGCCTGTCGCGAGGGTGACGTCAGATACATCCGGCACAGCTTCGGAAGCCGATCGGTGACGAAACTCTTGGCGGGAACCCACTCGATGCCGAATTTGGCCGCCTCTTCGGCCAGTACGTCCTCGGTGGCGATGTTGGCGAACCCGCTGCGCTGGAACGGCAGCACATGATGGACGCGGTGCGAACTCAGCCCGGCCGACAGGAAGCAATCGACGTAACGATTTCCGACCACCTTCAGGTCGTCGGCGTGATCGAGTTGATCGGTACCCCAGTCCTGCTCGCCGTCGGCGGCAGGCTCGCCGGCCTGTTTCTCGAAATCATGGCTGGCGACCACCAGGAAGGTACTGATCCACAACGTCGCGACGAATTGCAAAGCCCAGGCCAAGAACTCACCGGCCACGACGAACGCCACCAGTTCCCCGACGAGCAGCAGGCGCACCCCGGAGGATCCGACGAAGTGCGGGAGCGCCCCTCGCCAACTTCCATAGGACTCCTCGACGCCGACTTTCCAAGTGAGGCGCCAGACGTCGGCAATCCGGACCGCCATGCCGGTCAGCATGTGGCCGAATTTGTGGATGGTGTGTAGCGGCACCCGATACAGCCGGGGCAGCCGCATCATCATCATGAAAACGTTCTTCTTGATGTCGACCGCACTCTGGGTATACGGGTGGTGCAGCAGGGTATGCCCGTCCGCGGTGACCAACGCCAACGCGACGTAGTTCATGTCGAAGGTGTTTCCGAGGACCCGGTTCACGCCGCGCTGCGCGCGATGCAGCGAATAATGCCCGAACCCGGCCAGCGAACTGCGCAGCAGCACCATTGCAATCACGAAGAGCGGCAGTGGCATCCAGCCGGGTTCACCCAGCCGCAGCACCTGAACCGCGAAATAGGCGACGGCCAGCAGCACCGCCACGATGTTGAAATACTTGTCCATGCGCTTGATCCGGGCTGCCAGCGCAGGCTCGTTCAGCCGGGCTTTGACGCGGTGCAGCAGATCGTCGTGGTTGTCGAATCGGTACTTCGGGGTGTCTCGCCAGCTGTTGAAATCGTCGGCGAAAAGGAATGGCGGGGCGTTGTGCTTCGGGTGGATGTCCTGCGGCGTCGCGTCGCGGTCTAACGCATAGCGCCGCTTCAGGATTCGTTCGACCTTTGCCGGATCGCGGTGGTAGGACGCGACGATGGCGGTGATGTCGCGGTTCTTGGTTCGCCCGATGAAGAAAGCGCCACCGGGGTGCTTGCTGATCCAGTCACTCAGGTCATAGGCACGCCCGTTGTAAACCCATACATCTGACAGCCTCGGCCCACCCGGAGGAGGAGCGGGTCTGGGGTCGCGCTCCTGTATTTCAGGGAGGTCGTTTGTCATTCGCGTTCCTCCAGCTCTGGCGTCGGTGGAGGGGTACCAGGTGTAACGGGGTTACTAGGGGCGGGAACCGGCCCAGAACTTCGGGCCGGCTCCCAATCCGGACTTCAGACGGTGGCGTCGGTTACCCCGTCGGGTTGGGGATGTTGACCGGCTGTCCCCATGCCGACAGGGTGATGGTGACGTGGCCTTGGCCCTTTTCGACCACCAACCGCACCAGGTTTGCCGCGTTGCCCGGCGTCGCTTTCAGGTCGGTGATGTACAGCGTGATCGGAAGGGGCGCGGTCGCGTCCTTGCCGATCTGCGGGATTATCGGGTCGAGCACCGCGGCATCGATGGTTCCGCTCACCTTCACGGTGGCCACGCCGTTGATGTTCTCATTGCCGGTCACCTGCGGGTTCTGGACTTTGCCGATGGCGCTGCCCAATCCTTTGTCCTTGTCGAGGAGGATGCCCGGGTCGTAGATTTTCTCGGCCGGTCCCACCGAGACATAGGCTCCGGTGTCGTTCTTGATGTACATGGTCTTGTTGGTGACCAGGAAGTCCTTGGGGACCGCCGGGCCCTGCGGCTGCAGCCGGACACTGGCATGGCCGACCGCCCGCCCGTTGCCCTCAGGCTGGTTGGTCACGTCGGCGTCAACGCTCTCCATCGGGAGCGTCGTGATGTTGGTCGTCGCCAGAATCAGATGGAGCGAATGCAGGATTGTGGTTGCTTTGGAAGCGTCCTGCACGAGCTGTCCGGCTTGAGCTGATGGTGCTCCGGACGTCGCCGCCGAACTGGATGTTCCAGAAGCGCCCGAGGTTTGGGACGTTTGGGACGTCGCCGTCGACGACTTGTTCCCACAGCCCGCAAGGGCGGCCACGACTAGTGCTGCCGCGGCGACGATCGCAACAGACCGGGAGGGTGCGTGGGTCACTCGTTTGGACGAGATTTGCGCTTGATGTGTCAAGCCATTCATTTCCAGCCTTTACTGAGTTATCTGGTCGGTCGGAATGAGCCGCGATTCGCTTCGCTCGCGTACAGCCCGGACGAGTCCCCCAGAATCTGAGCTCTCGTCGGTGGTCCCGGGTCTCGGTGACTGCATACCCGCACCCTGGCTCGCCGGCAGCGCCAACGTCTTTCGAGGCATGCGCCGCCCTCCCAGCTTGTTCACCAGATCGCATCGGCCGGAGAGCAGCGAGACTAACATGTGGCAGGCTGCGCGAGTAACGGTTTCGGCAAAGCAGCAATCGAATTGGTATCGCTGCTTGACCGGTTAAGGGGCGCGGCCGAGCACACCGGATATGCGTTGCCAGCCGGTTCCTGCGGTCTCCGCGCGTAACGTCGGGCACCCGCGCGACTACCCTCAACCGGGTGAAGCTCGACGCCAATCAGGCCGCTATCCGCGAGGTTTGCGATGCCGGCCTGCTCGCCGGTGCGGTAACGGTGGTCTGGCAGCACGGAGAACTGCTGCAACTCAACGAGATCGGCTACCGCGATGTGGACGCGGACCTGCCGATGCAGCAAGACACGCTGTTTCGCATCGCGTCGATGACCAAGCCGGTCACGGTGGCAGCGGCGATGAGCCTGGTCGACGCGGGCAAGCTGGCGCTGCACGATCCGATCGCGCGCTGGACACCGGAGCTCGCCGATTTGCGCGTGCTGGACGACCCCGGTGGTCCGTTGGACCGGACGCATCCCGCCCGCCGGCCCATCCTGCTCGAAGACCTGCTCACCCACACCAGCGGTCTGGCCTATAGCTTTTCGGTGTCCGGACCGCTCTCCCAGGCGTACATGCGGTTGCCGTTCGACCAGGGTTCGGACACCTGGCTGGCCGAACTCGCCGCGCTGCCCCTGGCCCATCAGCCGGGTGAGCGGGTGACCTACAGCCACGCCATTGACGTGCTGGGCGTGATCATTGCCCGGGCCGGCGGCAAACCGTTCTACCAAGTCCTTGACGAGCGGATCCTGGGTCCGGCAGGCATGACCGACACCGGGTTCTTCGTACCGATGGAAACGCGGCGACGTGCCGCCACCATGTACCGGCTTGACGGCGAGGGGCAGTTGCGGCACGACGTGATGGGGCCGCCGCACGTCAAGCCGCCGTCGTTCTGCAATGCCGGTGGCGGGCTGTGGTCGACCGCCGGCGACTACCTGCGGTTCGTGCGCATGCTGCTCGGTGACGGTTCGGTCGACGGTGTTCGGGTGCTCTCACCGGAGTCGGTGCGCCTGATGCGCAGCGACCGGCTTACCGACGAGCAGAAGCGGCACAACTTTCTGGGAGCGCCGTACTGGGTCGGGCGCGGATTCGGACTGAACCTGTCGCTGGTGACCGAGCCGGCGAAGTCGGTGCCGTTGTTCGGGCCCGGCGGTCTCGGAACGTTCAGCTGGCCCGGCGCCTACGGGACGTGGTGGCAGGCCGATCCGACTGCGGACCTGATCCTGCTGTACCTGGTTCAGAACTGTCCCGATTTGTCCGTCGACGCGGCCGTGGCCGTGGCCGGCAACACCTCGCTGGCCAAGCTACGGACGGCGCAACCGAAGTTCGTCCGCGAAACCTATCGGGCGCTGGATCTATAGCGGACAGCCCGCCGATGGTCGACTACCCACCTGACCGCATCGCCGGACCACGGCTGCTGCTGCGGCTGCCCGCGCCGGACGACGCCGGCGCGTTGTTCCAGAGAATCGCCCGCGATCCCGAGGTGACCAGGTATCTGTTGTGGAGCCCGCACCCCGACGTGGCGGCAACGCGGCGGGTGATCACCGAGAAAATCAATGTCGGTGACGGCGAGCGGACCTGGGCCATCACGTTGCGGCACAGCGACGAGGTCATCGGCCTGACCAGCTGCCGGCGCCCGGTGCGGCACTCCGTCGAAATCGGTTACTGCATGGCGCGGCGCTGGTGGGGCAAGGGTTTGATGACGGAGGCGCTCGAGATGCTGATGGCCGCGCTGGAAGCCGACCGGGACGTGTACCGCGTCTGGGCCACCTGCAACGTCGACAACGAGCGGTCGGTGCGATTGCTGCAGCGAGCGGGTTTCGTGCCGGAGGGCCGGCTGGCCCGGCATGCCGTCTATCCGACAATCGGGCCCGAACCGTGCGACAGCCTGCTCTACGCCAAGGCGCTGCGGTGAGCCTTAGGCTGAGCCGCATCCGCCGAGGCTGCGGTGGGGGCGCGGTTCTGGCGGGATATCCAGCCCTGTACGCAGTCTCGATGCCGTCACTACAGGCTCGGTGGCCGTCGTAGTCTGACCACTGTGCGACAACCGACCGTCCTGATCAGCGGTGCGGGGATCGCCGGGCCATCGCTGGCGTATTGGCTCACCCGTTCGGGCTTCCGGGTGGTGGTCGTGGAGCTCACCGACGGCATCCGTCCAGGCGGCCAGACTGTCGACCTGCGCGGCGCCGGGCGGGCGGTAGTCGAGCGGATGAGACTGCTCGATCAGATGCGGGCCCGTAGTCTGCACCAGCGCGGCGTGGCCTGGGTGCAACCGTCGATGCACAGCGACTCGTCGATGGTGACCGACACGTCGGCGCGATTGTTGACCAGCGTCATGGGTTACTCCTAATCGGCTCGGCTCTTAATAAGTTGCCGCGCATGGTGATTCGATCTCCCCGCATCCGGATGTACTCAAGGTCTACGGGCCGGCCGTCGTCGAGGCGGGTGAGTCGCTCCAGCATGAGTAGCGCCGCACCGTCGGGCACTTGCAGTGTGGCCGCGGAATGCGCGTCGGCGGGAATGGCTTCCAGCGCCAGCGACGCCGAGCCCAGTCGGTGTCCGCTGACCTGCTCTATAAGCGCGAACAGGTCTTGAGTTTCTAAGGGGTTTTCCAGCGGGCAGTCCAGAATCTGGGTTCCGATGTCCGGGGTGAGGTAGGTCAAGTCGAGGCTGAGCGGCAGGTCGCCGAGATAACGCAGCCTTTCGATAAACACCGCCCGCTCACCCGGTTTCAGCTGCAGCCGATCCGCCACCGCCGGCGGGGCGGCCACCGCCATTGCGGCCCGCACCTCGTTGCGGACCTCCCCCAGGTGTTTGAAGGTTTCCTTCAGCCCCAGCAGCGCGTCGAGCCCGTGGTGATACTTGCGCTGCGCGACATGGGTGCCGACTTTGGGTCCGCGGTCGATCAGGCCTTCGTTTTTCAGCACCGTGAGCGCTTCGCGAATGGTGTTGCGGGAGACGAAAAATTCAGTGGCCAATTCGCTTTCGGTAGGCAGCCCGTCGGGGTAGGCGCCGGCGTGGATCTGCTGGCGCAACACGTCGGCGGTCCGGCGGGCACGGTCTGCCCGGGGTCCGCGGATCGGAAGGGGCGCTTCAGTCATGGCCACGTCGTCACGCTAATGCCGCTCGGCGGCATGTTCCGGGTGACCGATTGCGGCCTGTAGTGGCCGGTCAGGCTATTGCGCCGGGCCCGATTCGGCTACGACCAGCCAAAACCCGCGCCCGGTCGGCCATTGCGCCACTTTGCGCGCCGGGCCGCCTTTCTGATCCCGGTGAGCGGAACCCAGTTGTTTCAGTCGGGCAGTAGCCGGCTTGCGTAGTCCGCGAGTGCGGCCGGTTGGATCGTGATGGCGCCGATGTAGCCGTCGGGGCGGATCAGAACAGTGCCGCCTTCCTTGGCGCCGTAGGCCTGGTCGATCAGACCGTCAGCGTCGAGGATGTCGCTGCCGATCTCGTAGGCGTGCACGCAGCGGCTGTCCACGCGCGGCGCGTCGGGCCCAAATCGCAGCAGCGTCCAGTGCGGACCGGCGCAAAGCGGGAACAGCCGCCCCGGTTGGCCGTCGGGGCAGAGGCACGTCGCGTCGGGTGCGCGGTCACCGGCGGCCAGCACTGCGCTGGAGCCGTCGTCGAGGGTCAGTGGGCCGCCTCGGTAGTTCAGGTCGAGTTGGCGGGTTTCGGCGCCGCGTTCCAGTGCGTCGTCGCTGCCGCGCAGCGTCTTGGCAAGCAGCTCGGTGCTGATTCCGAGCACGCGCGACGCGATTGGCAGCCGTTCTGCTTGGTAGCTGTCGAGCAGCGCCTCGACGTCCAGGGAGGTCCCCGCCAAAACCGTGGCGAGTTTCCAACCGAGGTTGTAGGCATCCTGCACGCCGGTGTTGAGCCCCTGCCCCCCGGTCGGCGGGTGCACATGGGCGGCGTCACCGGTCAGGAAGGCGCGGCCTTGCCGAAATCGTTGCGCCAGACGCACATTCGGGCGCCAGATGGTGGCCCAGGTCAGTTCACGCAACTTGATGTCGGTCCGGCCGGACGCGGTGTCGACGAGGCCCTGCAGCGCGGGCAGCGTCGGTTCCAAGCCGGGCGCGGTGGTATTCACCACAAAGGTGTCGCCGCCTCCCGCGAGCGGAGTGAAGCCGAAAAAGCAGCGGCCGTCGAGCATCCAGCCGTGCCCGTACTCGTGGTCCAGACCCTCGACTCGCACGTCGACTTGAACCATCCCAAGATCGTCGTCGGTCGTGCCGATAAACGGGATCGCGAGCTGTCGGCGGATCGTGCTGCGCCCGCCGTCGGCGCCGACCAGGTAGGCGGCCCGCACGGTTTCACCGCTGTCCAGCCGAGCCGTCACCGCGTCGTCGTCCTGCTCTACCCCCGAAACCTCGCTGCCCAACTCGACGCTGATCCCGTACTCCGCGAGCCGTGACCGCAGAATCTGCTCGGTCCGCCACTGCGGCACGAACCACAGGTTGGGATAAGGCACATCGCTTCGCGGCGGCTCGGGCTCGGCCATCTGCTGCTCCCAGACCACAGAATCTCCGTCGTAGATTCGCATCACCGGCGCACCGATGCCGGCCGCGAACACCTCATCCAAAACGCCGAGGTCCTCGAAGACCTCAAGCGTGCGTGGCTGCAATCCGTCAGCGCGAGAGCCGATCGCGAACCGCTCCGCCTTATCGACGATGCGCAGTTCAACTCCTCGACGGGCCAGTTCGATGGCCAGCGTTAGGCCGGTCGGCCCGGCCCCGACGATCAAAACCTGAGTATCCATGTGGGCTTTCTCTAGATGAATATGTATTCAGTGAATAGTGATTCAGTCTGATGTGATGCTAGCTTTCTGTCAAGGAGGTGACGGTGAAACGCGTGGAACAGGCCGCCGGCACCGAGGCGGCGCTCAAGGACGCCGCCCGCCGCGTGTTCGCGCAGAAGGGCTATCTGAACACCAAGATCACCGACATCACCGCCGAGGCCGGGCGCGCCGCGGGATCGTTTTACAACCACTTCACCAGCAAAGAAAACCTGCTCAAGGGGCTGCTCGCAGACATGCTGGCCGAAAGCGACCGTGATGTCGCCCTGAGCTCCGAACACACCGGGGACTTCACCGACCGCGCCGCGGTGCGATGGCATGTCGCGGTGTATTGGCGCTTCTACACCGGCCACGCCGTTGAGCTCACCGCGCTACGTCAGGCGGCGTTGGTCAACGCCGAGTTTGGCGTCCAGATTCAGTCATTGATGAACGAAGACATCAGCCACATCCGCGATCATTTGGACCCCATTACCGCGGCGGGTCGTACCCTGCCCGGGCGTCCCGACGTGGTTCTGGCGATGGTCGCCGGGCTGCTCGACGGATTCGGATCACACTGGCAGATGTCGGGTGGCCGGCTCGGCGAGCGTCACGTCGACGAGGACGAGGCCATCGATGCGTTGACCGACTTCGTCTACCGCGCGCTGAACGGACCGCCGGGTTAGTCAGCCGGCGCGAGTCACAGCACCTGCACAACACCGCTGGGCGCCGAATCAGGCAGGGCCGCATCGAAAGTGACTAGCCGGCCACCGTATCGGATCGCCAAAGCGACGAGATGACGATCTGTGACCTGACGATGGTTTGACACAGCTTGGCGATCGACGTCCCGCCCAACGACCAGCGGCACATCGTCCGCCCAGAAGGTGTGCCCTGGAAGAGCCGTCATAGCGTGCAACGCAGCAATCGCGGTTGCCGGCGTGGCCGAAACCTGGGCCACCCTCCGATTGCTTGAAATCCGTACAAACCCCAGCTCCGTCACCGGTGTGGTGGCCCACCCCTTCGACGAGAACCGTGCGAACCATCGTTGCGCAGTCGCATGATGAACATGGTTGGGCCAGGCCAACGCAATTAGAACGTTGACATCCAAGAGGGCCGTCACGCATCTTCCTCGAGGGCACGTGCAACATCGTCGGAGGTGATAACCGGCGCATCCGGAGGAACGTCAAATACGGGAAAACCGTCAACCTCGATAATTCCGACCGGCCGAAGTGATCGGCGTGCTAGCTCAGAAATCACTGCGCCGATCGAACGGCCCTCAGATCGTGCGATGTTGCGCGCATCTTCTAGGACATCATCATCAATTTGCAGCGTGGTGCGCATAGCATCAATTCTACTGGGATTCTGCTGTCGGCGTGCGCCGCGAACAGCCGGGGTCGCACCCGAGTCAGCGTTTGCCCCAGTCCCATCGCGGCGTTCTCAGCGGGCCCTGTCCCTTGATGCGTGTCTCGCCCCATTCCTTGTACAGCTCTATCTCGACGGCGCGGTCGTTGGCGGCCTCAACCGTCTCCGCCGCCGGGACGGTGTCGAGGAAGTCCAGCAGTAGCCGGGAGTGGGTGACCACCACGACCTGGGTGTGTGACGCCGCGGCGTGGATCAACGACGCGAGTGGGGCCACCAGGCTGGGGTGCAACGAGGTTTCCGGTTCGTTGAGCACCATGAGCGACGGCGGCTGCGGGCTCAGCAGCGCGGCGGCCCACAGCAGGAACCGCAAGGTTCCGTCCGACAGTTCGGCCGACCGCAGGGGCCGCAGCATGCCGGTCTGGCGCAGCTGCAGATCGAATACTCCGTCGTTGACGGCGACCCTGATCGTGGCACCGTCGAACGCCTCGGCCACGGTGCGGTCCAGGTCGTCGAAGCCCGCCTCGATGATGGTCTGGATCGCGGCGGCGAGGTCGCTGCCGTCGTCGCTGAGCACCGGAGTGCGTGTACCCACCTGCCGGTGCCGCGCGGGCGCACCCTGGTCGACCCGGAAGCCGTCGTAGAACCGCCAGCCGCGGAGCCGCTCACGGACCGCGGCGAGTTCGGGCAGCGCGTGCGGGTGGGCGTACTCGGCCAGCACACTGCGGTAGGTAGGCAACGAGCGGGACAGCTCGACAAAGCCGCCGGAGTCGCCGCTGACCTCGGCGAAATCGCGTACCCGACGGACCAGTGTGGCACCGTTGCGCAGCACCGGGCCGGCGAACACCGCTTCCCGCTTGATCTCCGGATCACGGGCGAACTCCGACTCGTGCCCGGCGGACTGCGGGATGCCGAGGTCCACCAGGTAGCCGAAATCGTCTGCAGCGAAGCCCATTTCGAGTGATACCGGCCGGGTCCGCACGGTGCCTTCGGCCTTTTCGGCCCTCGGCTGTTCCGGGCCGGCCCACAGCACCGACTGCAGCCCGCCCTCGCGCGCCAGCGAGCCGATTACCTCGCCGCGGCCGCAATCGGCCAGTAGCCGCAATGCGCGGTACAGGGACGACTTCCCCGAACCGTTGGCGCCGATGACGACAGACAGCCGGCGCAGCGGCAGGATCACCTCACGCAGTGAGCGGTATCCGCGGATCGCCACCGTCTGCAACACGAGCCGACTCTACGGGTCGGCATGGCTCGCCGACTGTGAAATCTCCGACGCGACACGCCTAGCGGGTCAGATGGCGTCGCGCGGCGTCCTCGCCGTTGAGCCCCGACACATCCGCCGGGATCTCAAACGTCGCCGCTGCATCGCCCACCGCGGCCATCGCGGCATTCCGTTGAGCCTCAAGGCGTTTCAGCGCACTCTGGGTAAACACGGACAAGCCGAGGTCGTGGTTGTATCCGTGGATCTCTTTGACATCGAGCTGGGCGAGGAACCAGATGATCTCCTTGGAGACCACCTGGCCGGGGACCAGGACCGGGAAGCCCGGCGGGTAGGGCACCACGAACGTCGTCGACACCAGCGTCTTCCCCTCGGCGAGCCGTCGTCCGGCCGTGCCGATCAGCACGTACTCGCGGTCCGACTCCTCGTAGCCGGCGTAGAAAGCCGACCGGGTGTCGCCGAACATGCAGGCATCGTCGGGACGGAAGGCGACGTCGAACTCGCTGAAGTCGGGCAGGTGCGGCAGATCCTGGGTGATCTCCTCGACCCGGCGCTCATGCAGTGCCCAGTCGGCCGCGCTGGCCGCCTCCTTCTCCCGATCGAAGTCGGAGGCCACCCGACGCAGCACGTCGAGCAGATGGTGGACACTCGACCAGGTGACGCCGATGGTGAAGATCAGCAGCACGCTGTTGATCGAAGTCTTGTTGATCTGGATGCCGAACCGGTCCATCAAGATCTTCTCGCGGAAGTCGTAGCCGTTCATTCCGGTGTTGCCGAGAAACAGCGTGACCCGCGTCGGGTCCAGCACGAACTGATCGGATCGCCACGCCTCGTTCCACTCGTCCAGGGCACCCTGCCTGACTTCGCGATACGAGCTGACATGAGATGCCCGGAACTCCTCGGGCACCAGGTCGGACTCGTCGAGGATGCGGAACCACTTGCTGATCAGCCGGTCTTTGCGGACGCGGTGACGGAATACCAGCGCCATGTCGTAGACCTGACGGACCAGCTGGAAACCTTCGATATCGACCTGACGGCGCGCCAGGTCCAGCGATGCCAGCAGTTGCTGATTCGGCGACGTCGACGTGTGGGTCAGGAACGCCTCACCGAACGCGTCCCGCGCCCGCGCATTGAAATCTTGGTCGCGGACGTGGATCATCGACGCCTGCCGAAACGCCGACAGTGACTTGTGGGTCGAATGCGTCGCATACACCCGGACCCGGGCGCGGGCGGGGTCGGGCATCAGCCGATGGTCAGCCCACTCCGAGCGGGGGATCCCCTCCATCGATGCGCGCCATTCGGCGTACTCCTCGGGGTATTCGCGCGACGCCAACATTTGTTCAAGACGGTCGGCCGACACCATCGCGGTACGCTGCCGGGCCCACGGCACGGCGGTGGCAAACGCATACCACGCCTCGTCCCACAGGAAGCAGATGTCCGGCTTGATCGCCAGCACCTCCTCCATCACCCGGCGGGGGTTGTAGACCACGCCGTCGAAGATGCAGTTGGTGAGCAACAGCATGCGCACCTTGTCCAGTTGTCCGGCCGCCTCGAGGTCCAGCAGCGCCTGTTTGATGGTGCGCAGCGGTACCGCCCCGTAGATCGCGAACTGCGGCAGCGGATAGGCGTCCAGGTACAGCGGATACGCGCCGGCCAGCACCAGGCCGTAGTGGTGCGACTTGTGGCAGTTGCGGTCGATCAGGACGATGTCGCCAGGCCGGGTCAACGACTGCACGACGATCTTGTTCGCGGTGGAAGTTCCGTTGGTGACGAAGTAGGTGTGGTTGGCGTTCCAGGTGACCGCGGCCTTGTCCATCGCCTTCTTGATGTTGCCGTGCGGGTCCAGCAACGAGTCCAGACCACCCGAGGTGGTCGAGGTCTCGGCCATGAAGATGTTGCGCCCGTAGAACTCCCCCATGTCTTCCAGCGACTTGGAGTTGAAGATGCTGGCGCCTCGCGCGACGGGAAGGGCGTGGAACTGGCCGACCGGAGCCGCCGCGTAAGCACGCAATGCGTCGAAAAACGGTGTGGAGAAACGGTTTCGCAGGCCCGCGATCACGGTGCTGTGCAAATCGGTGACATCGTTGAGCCGATAGAAGGTGCGGTCGAAGACGTCCGGGTCGTCGTCGCTGCCTGCTGCAATCGACTCATCGGTGAGTAGATACAGGTCGATGTGTGGCCGCAGCTCCCTGATCCACTCGCCGCACTCAACCCAGTCATGCGCGCGACCGGAAATTGCCACGTCTTTTGGATCGTTCAACCCCAGCAGCGTGTTCATCAACGGCACCCGGTCACGCGAACGCAGCGGCAGGTCATGGCGGACGATCGCGGCCTGGATCTCGCCGTTCAGCGCCACCGCGGTGATGGCGTCCTCGACGCTGGCGGCCACCAGGATCTCGAACTGGACGTCGTCGGCCGGGTTGCGCAGCATCCGCAGACACTCGACCAGGCTCTCGGGCGCTGTAGGCGGCGCATCGTCGGCCAGCAAGACGGTGTAGAACTGCTGCTGCTTGGCCTTGGCCACCAGCTCTTGGTCGGCCAGCGGGGCGGTAGTATCGAAAAGCGCTGTGCGGTCACCGTATTCAGACAGCAAGCGCACCGCCAGCGACACCTCCTCGCAGAGACGTACCGTGGACCGGCTCTCCAGGTGGGCGCGGAAGGTCGCCAAATTCTCCGAACCGGGATACAGCCAGTACCGCTCGTAGGCGCCGATGCGGTCCATCAGGCGCTTCACCTTGGCCAGGTCGTGGCAGATGTCCATCCCGGCCAGGTCGACCTCGGCCAGGCGACGGCACGCGTCGTCTAGTTGGTTCCAGGTGTCGACGCGCGTGTACGACGGGTTCGCGACCGCCGCCAATGCGGAAACCCGAAGTCGTCGCGGCTGAGCACTGTCTCGAGTCATGTCGTCACCTGTTCTTCTGCTGCGGGCCACCCCTGTCGGTCGGTACTGGCATCCGGTACCACCAGCAGCCATTCTGTCTCGCCTGCGCGCAAAGCGCGATCATTCCGGCCAGGTCGGCCGTCATCGCATTTCAGCTGCGACCATTGCGCCCATAGGCGACGGCCATGATGAGTCCCAGCACCGCAAACAGAAGAAACAGCATCGCGACGGGGTCGATCAGCTCGAACAGCATGTGATCACCTCCGCATGCGTCCGGTGCGGGTAGCTCGCCGGATGCGGCGAGACTCTCGTAATGGCCTGTACCGGCGTCTGTTTGGATTTGATCACGTAGTGACTTCAGCCCAAGCCGGCCATATGGACGCCGTACGGGACGGCTGCCAAGACGGTGAGGGCCGCGGTGGCGCCGCTGGGCAGACGGTAGGTGCGCCGCTCACCGCGCACCGCGCCGGCTACGGCCGCGCCCAACGGCGACTGCGTCGAGTAAACCTCGATGCCGTCATGGGCCGCGTCGCGCACACCCAGCAGGAATGTCTCGGTATTCCCCGTGTCCTCGTAGCGGATGGTCAACACCATGCCGGGTTCGGCGATCCCGTCGTCGGGTGGGTCCTCGCCAACCACGGCTTGGACCAGCAGGTCATGAATCCGCTGAATTCGTAACTGCCAGGCGCGCTGCACCTCGGCAGTGTTGTCGTCGGGCTCACTGCCGGTTCGATGAGCACACAGCTCGCGAAGGCCGGTCAGCTTGCGCTGCAGGCGGTCATAGTGCTGCTGGGAGATCCACACCCGTCGCGTGGCGGTCATGCTCTTTCCTTTCCGCCCGAAGGCGCAGAGCCACAAGCCATCTCGTAAGGCACCGCGTTGATCACGGTCAAGCGGTGTTCCGGTCCCTGCGGCATCGAATAGATTCGCCGCTCGCCGACATGCGCTCCGGCGATCGCGTGGCCCAGTGGCGAGAGCGTCGAGTACACCTTGATGCCGGCATCCTTTCCGCCGCGCCTGCCCAGCAGAAAGGTCTCCGTCTCGCCGGTGTCGTAGCGGATGGTGACCACCATGCCGGCTTTGGCGACCGGGCCGCCGACCTGATACTGGCCCGCGCGTGCGGAGGCATCCTTGTGTCGCGTCGTCCAAATGCGTCGTCTGTCAATCATTTTCTGTGTCCTTTCGTAGGGTGAGGGTTGTCGCCAGGGGCGGGCCAACGTAGAGCAGCCGCCCCTGACGACTCGGCGCCCTCGGGGGGAAGGTTCAGGCGGTAGCGAATCCGCGGCTACGGGCTACGCCAGCGCCGGTTCTGCGCAGCGGATCGAACTCGGCAAGGGCTTGAGGCTGTTTACCGGTGCTGATTTGCTCGGCCAGCAGCCGGCCGGTCACAGGTCCGTGCGCCATTCCCCACATGCCGTGTCCTCCGGCCAGGTAGACCCCGGGCGACACCTGCCCGATCAGCGGACGGCCATCGGACGTGATGGGGCGTGCGCCAACCCACACGTCGCTGCGCTGCTCCCAGCGGACGCCGTCCAGCAGCGGACCGGCGGCGGCGCAGATGGACTCCACCCGTCCCGGTTGGACACCGTCGCGGGCGTGCCCAAACTCCATCACGCCCGAAACCCGCAGGTCGCCCCGGTAGGGCGTGCACGCCACCCGCACGTCCGGCAAATAGATGGGGCCGGGTAACGGGCGGTCCACTGGGACGGTGAACGAGTAGCCGCGGCCGCCCTGCAGGCGGACGTGCAGCCGGGCGTCCGCCAGCTGCGGCAACCGGGCACCGGTGGCGATCACGGCGGCCTCGGCAGCCACCCGCGGGCCGCGACGCGGGTGCACCGCAACGCCGCCGTCGGAATTGGTGACGCTGACGACATCCAGGTTGCGGATCGTCGCACCACGAGCCAGCACAGCACGGCCCAGGGCATGCACGAATCGGCCTGGGTCGACGAAGCGCTGCCCGTTAATGCTCAACCCGGCGGTGACCTGCGCCGACGCCAACGGCACTTGTTCATGTAGTGCGTCGCCGAACAAGGCGGTGACATCCGTTGTCTGCCCAGCGTTTTCAAGTTCACGCAACTCGGTCAACAGTCGCTCGGCCTGCGCGGCGGTGCGGAACAACGCGGTGATCGGGGTATCGGTAACCGGCACGTCTACCCCGTTTGCGACGAGCACGTCGAAGGCTTCGATGCATTCCTCGTTGAGTGCGACGTTGGCCTTAACCGCCCGCTTCCAGGACAGCGACCCGCTATTCGCGGCGAACCGCAGCAGAAACGCTGCCAAGCCTGCGTCGGCGGTCAACGGGATGTGCAGCGGGGCGCTCGACCTGAGCAGAGCGCGCAACCCCTCACGGCGCACCGCCGGGGAGTTCAACGGAAGGATCAGCCCGGGAGCGATCCAGCCCGCGTTGCCCCAGGACGCGCCGGCGGCGAAGCCGGTGCGGTCCACCACCGTGACATCGACACCGCGCTCCTGCAGGAACCACGCCGTCGACAATCCGGCGATGCCGGCCCCGACGACGACTACCGACCTGGGTCCGCCGTCAATTCGCTCGACGCCGCCCATCACACACCTCCGCAACTGGACTTCGGATTGCTACTTCCCATGGTGGTGCGGGTGGATGCGGCGACGCTTGCCGGAAGCGGACAACCGGGCGGTGGGCCGTTGTCGGGATACGACAACGCCGGTGCCGGCTTACCGTTGGCCGAGCAGGTTGTCGAAGTCGCGTTGCCATCGGGCGCCGCGCGCCCGGTCAAGAGCCATCCGGGCGCCGAAGTACAGGGCGACTGCCGAGCAGCTCACGCCGAGCCAGACCCCCAGGGCGGACGCCACTGCTTCGTCGACGGCAGTGGTGCTGGATCGGTCGACCGGGGAACCGTTGTCGTCCAACCAGACCTCGACCGTGTCGCCCACCTTGGTCTTCCGCGGCGCGACGACGTCGCCGGCGTGTTCGGTACCGGCGATGAACCATCTGGCGGGGACGGTGATTGTCGGGCGTTCGATGTTTTGGCGGGGGTTGCCGTTGCCGACGACGGTCGCAGTGACCGTGCGGTATTTCGCGGCCTGCTGGGCGTAGACGCGGCTGCGAGAATCGTGGACCGCGGTGCCCACCGCGGCGGCGACAGGCACGGTGATCAGCGACACTGCGACGACCAACACCACAATCAATGCCTCTAGCCGGTCGCTCGGGCGGATCAGGGGGTTACGGCCGAACAGCCGCACAAACAGCCTCGATGGCAAGCGCACGGTGAAGCTGTCCAGCGCGGCATCCGGCCCGCGTGCGGCGCGCCGCTGATGATCGGGGGCGGTCATAGGGCTTTCCTGTCGATGGGTCGCCATGGGCGGGACAACTCCATGGTGGTGGCCACGGCCCATGCAGGCTTTGCCGCAGCAGCACAATGCCGTCGCCCCACGTTGTCGGGCTGGGACAGAGGGACTTTCAATCGGTATCGGTGGCCGCCAGCTCGATCGTCATGGCCAGCCGCTTCTTGGCGTCGTCCAGCGGCAGATTGGTTATCTCGGCCATCTTGCGCAGCCGGTACCGCACGGTGTTCTCGTGGACGCCCAACCGCTCACCGGCTTGCGCTGGGTCGCCCTGCGCCTCCAGCCAGGCCCGCAGCGTGGCCACATAGTCTGTCGCGTTGGCGCGGTCGTGGCGGCGTAGCTCGGCCACCGGTCCGCGGTCCGGAGTCCGACCGGACCGCGCCGCCCGATGCAATCGCTGCAGCAGGATGTCATCCCACGACTCGTCGTATGCCGGTGGCGCGGCGCGCTGCGGGGATACTTCGTGGAGCGCCAAGCACTCGTCGGCCTCGTGGCGTGCCGCGGCGAGGTCGGCCACTCCCGCGGCTCCGCTGATGCCGGCGAAGACCCTGACCTGCTCGGGTAGGGCGGCGCACAGACCGCTGACCCAGTGTCGTGCCGACGCCGCCTCTTCGCTGGGAAGCAGCGTGTAGACGGTGTTGCCGGCCAAGGCGCTGCGACCGGGCCGTGACCAGCCGAAACCCGTCGTTGCGCGGTCGAAGACCAACAGCAGGGCGGCATCGCGCTCGTCGCCGATGAACGCCTGGAGCGCAATCACCCGTAGCGGGCTGTGCGGCAGGCCGAGTCTGCTGGCCACCGTGGCGGCGTCGATCGCGCCGTCGAGCAACCGAATCACCAGTTCCGATTCGACCTGGCGCTCCAGGTCCGCGCTGGCGCGTGACCGAAGCAGATGTAGCGCCACCGTGTGCGCGCCGTCGCTCAAAGCGGTGCGCTCGGCGCCCGTCAAGGGCTCCGTGCACGCCACCCAGACGGACCCCAGAATCTCGCTTCCGGACCGCACCGCGATGGCCATTCGCCCGGTAAGGCCGTGTGCGTCGTCCGCGCCGACGAACAGCGGGTCGTCGGAGGATTCAAAATGCGCGAATACCCCACGGCTGTCGAAGAATTCGCGCAGCTGTTCCGGAGCTTGACGGCCCAGGATGGTCGCCGCCCGAGCCGGGTCGGCATGTTGCTGCAGCCGCGAATACGCCAATACCCGCAACAGCTGATCCTCGATCGTCACCGCGCCACCGGTCGACTCGGCGAGGCTGTCGGCCAAGGCGAACAAGTCCGTGGGGCCACGACCGGATTCGGTCTCGCGGCCCTCCAGCACCAGCCCGTAGACCACTGCGGCAACCTCGCTCCAGGACGCCGACTCGTCGAGCATCATCACCGCGCCGTCCCATGCGCCATGGTCGAACGTCATCGGCCCGTCAACGTCACGCGCCAGCACCACCACAGCGCGCGCCGCCGCCGCCCACTGCACCGCTTCCTGCAACGAGCCGGCGCCGATGGCCAGCAAGACGTCGCCCGTGACCGTGCGCTGCTGCGCCGCTTCGTGGATCACCACGCTGCGCAGTTCGGTCGATCTGGGTACCGATGACCGACGCAAACGGACCCCGTAACCCCCCAGCACGTTGATCAACCGGTCGAACGTGATCACGAACCACTTCCAATCCCGGGTCGGAGGACGCCAGCGGTCAGCGATCCGGCTCGTCGTCGCTTTCCGCGATCCGCGGAGTACCGCGTGGGCCCAACCACCGCAGCACCGGCAGTTCCAGTCCCCGCGCGGGAAGTTCGGTGACATCGCTCAGCGACCGCACGATGGCCTGCGACAGGCCCATGATGGCGGCCATCACCGGTAGCAACGGCTGCAGCGGCTTGGCCGCCTGGCGAACCGTGCTGATGCGCCGAGCCACGACCAATCGCTCGATCGAGTGATACAGCCAGGCGCCAACGGCCAGCGCATAGATCGACAGCACCGACGCCACGATGGCCTGGCCGAACGCCGCGCATACGACGGCACCCAGCACCACCGTCGCGGCCAGGAAACCGGCGGCGACGACGCGCAGTTCCAACCGGTTCATGAACCTGAGTTCTCCGTCCCGCCGGCGGCCGCCCGGACCGCCTTGGCGGCGGCCCGGATCTGCGGCGTCACCAGCATGACTTGGCCCAGCACGCCGTTGACGAAGCCCGGCGAGTCGTCGGTGGACAGTTCTTTGGCCAGCTCGACCGCCTCGTCCACGGCAACCGGCTCCGGAACGTCGTCGGCATGCAGCAGCTCCCACACCGAAACCCGCAGGATGGCGCGATCCACCGCCGGCAGCCGGTCCAGCGTCCAGCCCTGCAGATGCGAAGTGATCAGGTCGTCGATGTGGGCGATGTGCTCACCGACCCCGCGGGCCACCGCGACGGTGTACGGGTGCAACGGCGCCACGTCCGGCTTGGCCTCGGCCAGCGCGGTCCGGACGTCGACCACCTCGGCCGGGCTCAGACCACGCGCCTCGGCCTCGAATAGCAGGTCGACCGCACGTTTGCGGGCCTGGTGGCGCCCTTTAACGGGTCTCGCCGGTCTGGCCTGCTTCGCTTCCGGCTCTGGTTTTCCGTCGGGCATGACTCAGGCGTTGACCCGGCCCAGGTAGCTGCCGTCGCGGGAATCCACCTTGAGCTTGTCGCCGGTGTTGATGAACAGCGGCACCTGGATCTGTGCCCCGGTCTCCAGCGTGGCCGGTTTGGTGCCCGCGCTGGACCGGTCGCCCTGCAGGCCCGGCTCGGTGTGGGTGACTTCAAGTTCGACGGTCACCGGCAGCTCGATGTACAGCGGTGCCCCGTTGTGAAAAGCCACCTGCACCGGCAAGCCCTCCAGCAGGAACCGCGCGGCATCGCCGACCAGGGATTCGGGCAGCGGGTGCTGCTCGTAGTCCTGGCTGTCCATAAACACGAAGTCGGAGCCGTCGCGGTACAGGTAGGTGGTATCGCGTCGGTCGACGGTCGCGGTGTCAACCTTGACCCCGGCGTTGTACGTCTTGTCGACGACCTTGCCCGAAAGCACGTTCTTCAGCTTGGTGCGCACAAAGGCCGGACCCTTGCCGGGCTTGACGTGCTGAAACTCGGTGATCGTCCACAGCTGCCCGTCGATTACCAGGACAAGTCCGTTCTTGAAGTCAGCAGTGGTCGCCACAGTCGGTGAATCTCCTACAGGATGTGTGAATGAATCGTTGCTGCCGCTCGATCTCGGGGGTTAGAGCAGAGCGGGCACCCGCAAGAGCTTACCCGCGAGCAGATCCGGCAAGATCTGGCCGCGACGATTGCAGACGGCAAAGCCACCGCCAATCCGCGCAGATCGGCGCAGTCCGATCAGCTCGATCAGCAGAATTTCAGGTTCACACCCCACTGGCCCTAGGCGCGGAACGGCGGAGAGTCCGCGGCCGGTGCCACCCCCGCGATCGCTGAAGCTGTCCCAAGTCCTAGCGGGCTATGAGTCTCGCGGACCGCCCAATTCCCAGTACATCAAGTGCCCGCTGTCTGGGAGGTGAGTACAGGTCATCATTCGTCCGTTGCTGTCCTGCGTGGTGGCGTGCCAGTTCCAACACTGGTCGCCCGGGGAGGGCGCCAGGGGCGCCGGGGCGAGGGCGATACCCGCCGCCAGTACTGCGGGTATCCCGAGCCCGGCAATTGTGATCTTCATTGGACTTCCCTCCTCGGGTAGCGGTGGGCTGCCGTTACCGACAGAGTGTCGCAGTTTGTCATGAAGATGATATGGGTTTCGGCAGATTCTCTTGACTTCTATTTCGCAGTTTGGTAGATGCGAGTCTCGCTGAATCACTAGCATCCTGACCGTGGGGACGGACGCGGTAGATGGGATGCCGTTCGGACGCTACCGGCTGGTCGAGTTGTTGGGCCGCGGCGGCATGGGCGAGGTCTGGCGAGCCCACGACACCGAGACCGACCGCATCGTCGCCATCAAGGTGTTGCCTGCGGACCTGTCCGAGGACGAAGACTTTCAGCGCCGATTCCGTCGCGAAGCCCACACAGCGGCAGGCTTGAAAAGCCCGCACGTCATCCCGATCCACAACTACGGCGAGATCGACGGCCGCCTCTACGTCGACATGCGGTTAATCGAGGGCCCCGACCTGGCCACCGTGCTCGCCGAAGGCCCGCTTGATCCGGCGCGCGCGATTCACATCGTTGGCCAAGTCGCCAAGGCCTTGCATGCGGCCCACAAGGTGGGTCTGATGCACCGCGACATCAAGCCCTCCAACATCCTTCTCGATGACGACGACTTCGCTTATCTGATCGATTTCGGGATCGCCCGCACCGTTTCTGACACCCGCCTGACCAGTACCGGAAATACGGTCGGCACCTTCGCCTACATCGCACCCGAGCGGTTGAACAGCCGAACCGAAGACGCACGCGCCGACATCTACTCGCTGGCCTGCGTGCTGTTTGAATGCCTGACCGGGCAGCCGCCATTTCCGGGGGACACGATGGCGTGCCTGATCGCGGCCCACCTCAATACTCCGCCGCCGCGGCCCTCCATCAACCGGCCGAATGTGCCTCGGCAGGTCGATGAGGTCATTGCCACCGGCATGGCCAAAGACCCCGACCAGCGCTACTCCACCACCGTGGAGCTGGCCAACGCCGCACACCACGCCCTCGCCGATGCACCACACCGCACCCCGCTCACCGCGCCCACTCCGCGTGGTTACACCCAACCCGCATCGGTATGGCAACGGCCGGACGCCCCGACTTTCGCTGCAGCCCAACCAAACCCACCCAGCTGGCCGCCGGTCCCGCAATTCCCTCCGGTCGGACCACCCCGCATCGGGCCGGGCCACCCACCGCCACATCAGGCGGCGCCGCGGGTTGACCGCAAATTGCTGGTGCTGGCCGTCGTCGCCGCGCTGGTCGTGGTGGCCACTGTCGTCGCCGCGGGCATCTACGTCGCCAACAAACCCAGCTCATCCGAAGCGACCAGCGGCACAACCACGACCTTCACCACCGACACGACGACGTTCACAACGACCACGCCGAGCACTCCGGCCGGCCCGCGTCCTGTCGTGGACGCGGCCTTGGACGGGCTACTGCTCAGCCCAGACCAAATCAACACCGCCGTGGGCGCGACCGGGATTTCAGTATCTGCACCCGCGGACTGGTCTCCGACGAGCATGGCAGACGACACCTCCCGCGTGGCCGACAAGAACTGTCTGCCCGTGTTTGGCGCCGCAACGGCGACGGGCTACGAAGGCACCGGCTGGACTAATGTGCGGAACCAGGAACTGCACGACGCCGGGCGTTATCGCATTGTCCACCAGGCGGTAGTGCTGTTGCCTTCCGCGCATGATGCCCAGGCGTTCTTCACCGCATCTTCCCAACGTTGGCCGACCTGTACAAAGTTCGTCGTAACCTTCCCGGTCTCGCACAAAGAGAGGCCACGGTCGGGCCCGTCTCCAACGAAAATGGCGTGCTGGGCGTGACATTCAGCGACAGTGCGGGAGAACGCACACAGCGGGCGCTAACCGTGGCCAATAACGTGGTCGTCGACGTCCGGGTAGCCACTGGTGGCAACATCGGGTCGCAGGCCGGCTCCGCGATCAAGATCGCCCAGCAGATCGCCGCCAAAGTATCCACTTAAATGGGCCGCCGGTAGAGCTCTCGCGGCTAGCCTGCTACGTCAGAATGGCCAGTTCTTTCGGGAACCGGGTCAACAATTCCGGGGCCGGCCCCGCGGTTTCCGGGTCTTTTGGCGTCCCGTCAGCCACTACCAGGGTGTCTTCGATGCGCACGCCGCCACGGCCAGGTAGGTAGACGCCGGGCTCCACGGTAACGACGGAGCCCGCGAGCAGCGTGCCGGCGGACGTGGCCCCGATTCCCGGCGCTTCGTGGATCTGCAGGCCGACACCATGTCCCAGACCATGGCCGAACTGCTCTCCGTAGCCTGCGTCGACGATCAGCTGGCGTGCCGCGCCGTCCACGTCGCGCAGGTCGGCGCCCGCCCGAAGCGCCTCCCGGCCAGCCCGTTGCGCGTCGGCGACCAGTCGATAGATCTCCAGCTGCCAGTCCGCGGCCGAACCCAGCACAAAAGTGCGCGTCATGTCGGAGTGATATCCGGCGACCAGCGCACCGAAGTCGATCTTGACAAAGTCGCCGCTGGCCAGCTGCCGGTCGGTTGGCCGGTGATGCGGGATCGCCGAATTCGGCCCGGTGGCAACGATCGTCTCGAACGACACCGCGTCAGCGCCGTGGTCGAGCATCAGCGCCTCCAGCTCGCGGCTCACCTCGCGTTCGCTCCGTCCGGGCCGCAGGCCGCCACGCTCCACCAGATCGGTCAGCGCGGCGTCGGCCGCCTCACAGGCCAGCCGCAGTAGCGCCAGCTCACCGGCGTCTTTGATCTCGCGCAGCGCCTCGACGGTTCCCGAGGCACGCACCAGTTGGGTGGTCTTGCCGTCCAGCTCGTTCGTCAGCGCGTCCAAACCGTCGACCGTCATCACATGGCTCTCGAAGCCCAGCCGGCCCACTCCGTCCTCGGCAGCGCGAGCCGTCAGGTGGCGTCCACAGGCCCGTTCGATGACGACCTCGACGCCGCGCGCCTGCTCCGCGGCCTGGGTGCGGTATCGGCCGTCGGTGGCCAGCACTGGCTCCCGATCGTCGGCGAACAGCAGCAACGCGCCGTTCGACCCGGTGAATCCGGACAGATAGCGAACGTTGACCAGGTCTGTGACCAGCATCGCGTCCAGCCCTTTGGCAACGATTTGGGTTTTAAGGTTGTGTCGACGCTGAGAATGTGTCACGCCCCTTGACGCTACTCGCTACGCTGTTTGCCCATGAGGAACTGGATGGTGCGCGGACTAGCGTTCGCCGGGGCAATGGTCATTCTCCGCCTGATTCAGGGGGCGGTGATCAACGCGTGGCCCACGATGTCCGGGTTGATCAGTCTGGTGTTGCTGTTGCTGTTCGTGATCGGCGTGATCGCGTGGGGGGTCATGGACGGGCGCGCCGACGCCGAGGCCAGTCCGGATCCGGATCGCCGCGAGGACCTGGCGATGACCTGGCTGCTGGCCGGCATTACGGCCGGGATCCTCAGCGGCTTGGTCTCCTCGATCATTGCGATGTTCTACAAGGGGCTCTACACGGGTGGGCTGCTCAACGAGGTGACGACGTTCGCGGCCTTCACCGCTCTCATCGTCTTCGTTCCCGGCATCATCGGCGTCGCTATCGGCCGCTGGCTGATCGACCGTAAGGCTGAGCCGGCCCCCCACCACGACGGATCTCACGACCGGCCGTCAGACACCGACGTGTTCTCCGCGGTCCGCGCCGACGACTCCCCGACCGGCGAGATTCCGGTGGGGCGGGACGGCGCGCAGACCGAGGAGCGGACCGCCGCGGTGGCCACAGCCGAGCGCGAGGCACCCACCGAGGCGCGCCCCACGCACGACGGACGTACCGAAGAGATTCCCACGCACGAGGGGCGTACCGAGGTGATCCCCACGCACGAGTCGCGGACGGAAACGATTGCGACCGGTAGCGAGTCACCGACCCAGGAGATCCGGCTCGACGACGACGCGACCCAGCAGCAAGACAAGCGACGCAGGCGTTAAAGCGTTTCAGTGTGAACTGACGGCCTTCGGTGTGAACTGACGGCTTTCGGGGTGAACTGACGGCTTTCAGTGTGAACTGACGGTGGAAAAACTGCAATTTGCCCGCCCTACACGCACAGCCAAAGCCCTACGCTCACAACCAAAGCCGTGCACTCACACTCAATGCCGACGCGAAACCAAAGCCGACCGTCGACGAACGTCTAGCCGTCCGAACCCAGATAGCGCAGGGCAAGTAAGTAGCCCTGGACGCCCAGCCCGACGATCACCCCCGTCGCCACGGGGCTGATGTAGGAGTGGCGCCGGAACTCTTCGCGGGCATGCACATTGGAGATGTGCACCTCGATCAGCGGGGCGCGTAGTTCCGCGCAGGCGTCGCGCAGCGCCACCGATGTGTGGGTCAGGCCGCCGGCGTTGAGTATCACCGGTTCGCCGGCGTCGGCGGCCTGATGAATCCAATCCAACAGCTGAGATTCGTTATCGCTTTGCCGCACAACAGCTTTGAGCCCAAGCACGGCGGCTTCGGCTTCGACGACCGCCACCAGCTGCTCGTGGGTGGTGCTGCCGTAGACCGATGGCTCGCGCTGGCCCAGCCGGCCCAGGTTCGGGCCGTTGATGATGTTCACCGTGCTCGTCATGACTGCTCGATCCCCACTAGACCCCCGTATGCGGCCGCCAGCAGTGCTGGGTCTGGTCCGGCCAACCGGCCCGGCTTGGCCAGCCCGTCGAGCACCACGAACCGAAGCACACCGCCGCGGGTTTTCTTGTCTCCGGCCATGTACTCCAACAGCTCTGGCAACGCGTCGGCGTCGTAGCCGATCGGTAGACCGAGCGAGGCGAGGATGCTGCGATGCCGCTCGGCGGTGGCGTCGTCGAGCCGTCCGGCCAGCCGGGCCAGCTCCGCGGCGAACACCAGCCCCACTGACACGGCCGCGCCGTGACGCCATCGATAATGCTCGCGACGCTCGATCGCATGCGCCAAAGTGTGGCCGTAGTTCAGGATTTCGCGCAGCTCGGATTCCTTCTCGTCGGCGGCGACCACTTCTGCCTTGACGACGATCGCGCGCCGGATCAGCTCCGGCAGCACGTCACCGGCCGGGTCCACCGCGGCCTGCGGGTCGGCTTCGATGAGGTCCAGTATCACCGGGTCGGCGATGAACCCGGCTTTGACCACCTCGGCCATTCCGGCGACGATCTCGTTGTGCGGCAACGTTTCCAGCGTCGCCAGGTCGACCAGCACGGCGAGCGGCTGATGAAACGCTCCGACCAGGTTCTTGCCGGCCTCGGTGTTGATGCCGGTCTTGCCGCCGACGGCCGCGTCGACCATGCCGAGCAACGTCGTCGGCACGTGCACGATCGACACGCCGCGCAGCCAGGTCGCCGCCGCGAATCCGGCGACGTCGGTGGCGGCCCCGCCGCCCAGGCTCACCAGCGCGTCCTTGCGGCCGATTCCGATGCGGCCCAGCACTTCCCAGATAAAACCCACCACCGGCAGGTCTTTGCCGGCCTCGGCATCTGGAATCTCGATGCGATGCGCGTCGACACCCTTGTCGGCCAACCGGCTTCGGATAACCTCAGCGGTCTGCGCCAGCACCGGCTGATGCAGGATCGCCACCCGATGCCGGCCGGAAAGCAGCTCCTCCAACTCGGTCAGCAGACCGGTGCCGATCACCACGGGATACGGCGGGTCGACGGCCACCTCAACCGTGACCGGCGGTGGGATAGCGGTCATTTGGTCGCCTGCGCCGGAGTAGAAGCGGGACTCGAGGAATCGTTTTTCGTCGGTTTAGCGCCCTCGAGCCGAGACATGATGTAGCGCACCACCGCTCCGGGGTTGCGGCGGTTGGTATCAACCCTGATGGTGGCCACCCGCCGGTACAGCGGAATCCGCTTGGACATCAGGGCGCGGAATTTCTCGGCGCGATCGGGACCGGCCAGCAGCGGCCGCACCGTGTTGCCGCCGGTACGCCGAATTCCTTCGGCGGCACCAATTTCCAGGTAGACGACGGTGTGTCCGGCCAGCGCCGCGCACACGCCCGGGCTGGTGACGGCCCCGCCGCCCAGCGACAGCACACCGTCGTGCTCGGCCAACGCCGCACGCACCACTTCCTCCTCGATACGGCGGAATTCCGGCTCCCCATCATTGGCGAAGATGTCGGCGATCCGACGCCCGGTCCGCTCCTCGATCATCGCGTCGGTGTCGAGCAGGCTGACACCGAGCGCCTTGGACAACCGCCGCCCGATCGTCGACTTGCCCGAGCCCGGCAGCCCGACCAGTACCGCCTTGGGTGCCATGCCGACTAGCCTCCGGAAGCTCGGGCGGCCGGCGCTTCCCGGTCGGCGACCGTGCGCTGGTAGGCCTCGACATTGCGGCGGGTTTCGGTCAGCGAATCGCCGCCGAACTTTTCCAGCGCCGCGCGGGCCAGCACCAGAGCCACCATGGTTTCGACGACCACTCCGGCGGCCGGCACCGCGCACACGTCGGAGCGCTGGTGGATGGCGACCGCCTCGTCGCCGGTCGCCATGTCGACGGTGGCCAGCGCCCGCGGCACCGTGGAGATCGGCTTCATCGCGGCGCGCACCCGCAGCGGTTGGCCGTTGGTCATGCCGCCTTCCAGCCCACCAGCCCGGTTGGTCGAGCGGACGACGCCGTCGGGGCCGGGATACATCTCGTCGTGGGCGCGGCTGCCGCGGCGGCGGGCGGTCTCGAAGCCGTCACCGATTTCCACGCCCTTGATCGCCTGGATTCCCATCACGGCGCCGGCCAGCTGGCTGTCGAGCCGGTTGTCGCCGCTGGTGAACGATCCCAGCCCGACCGGCAGGCCCTGCGCCACCACCTCGACCACCCCGCCAAGCGTGTCGCCGTCTTTCTTGGCCGCTTCGATTTCGGTGATCATCGCCTTTTCGGCTTGTTCGGCAAAAGCACGGACCGGGCTGGCGTCGATCGCGGCCAGATCTTCCGGCCGCGGCGGCGGGCCGTCGTAGGGCGCCGACGCGCCGATCGCGACGACATGGGACAGCACCTCGACCCCCAGCGCCTGACGCAGGAATGCCCGCGCCACCGTCCCCGCCGCAACCCGGGCGGCGGTTTCGCGGGCGCTGGCACGCTCCAGCACCGGCCGGGCGTCGTCGAAACCGTACTTGAGCATGCCCGCGTAGTCGGCGTGGCCAGGCCGCGGCCGGGTGAGGGGGGCGTTACGGGCGAGTTCTTCCAGCTCCGCCGGGTCGACAGGGTCGGCGGCCATCACGGTTTCCCACTTCGGCCATTCGGTGTTGCCGATCTCGATGGCGATCGGCCCGCCCAGGGTGACCCCGTGCCGTATCCCGGACAGCAGGGTCACCGCGTCACGTTCGAACGCCATCCGGGCGCCGCGGCCGTAGCCCAGCCGGCGGCGGGCCAACTGGTCCGCGATGTCGGTGGAAGTGACTTCCACGCCGGCGACCATGCCTTCGACCACGGCCACCAACGCGCGGCCGTGCGACTCCCCGGCAGTGATCCAACGCAACACGTGAACCATCTTCCCACGGCCTCAGCCCAGCAGGCCCAGCCCCGCCGCGCCCGCGGTGGCCGCACACATGGACGGACCGTGCGGGACGGACCGCACCCCACACAACATCCCGCACAGCATCGTGAGCAGCGGCGCGGCCAGCGCGGCCAGAAACCACACCTCGACGCCGAAGCAGCCGGCCAGACCGCCCAGGCCGATCGCCAGCTTGACGTCGCCGGCGCCCATTCCCGCCGGTGCTGCCAAGTGCACCAGCAGATACAGCCCGGCCAGTACCGCCGCGCCGGCCAGCGCCGGCAAGCCACGACCGGCCAGGCCGCCGGACAGCAGGATCACGCCCGCGCCGGGCAGCGTCAACAGATTGGGCAATCGGCGCGTCCGGACGTCGTAGAGGCTCAACACCGCCAGCCAGGCCAGCACCAAGACAGCGAGCGCGATCTGCATGCTGCGGCACGCTAAAGCAATTCCTCCAACGCGCAAGTCATCGCTACCCGGGGTGCGGGCAGCCCGGTGAATTGCTCGACCTGGGCAAAGGCCTGATGCAGCAGCATCTGCAAGCCGTTGATCACCCGGCCGCCCGCGGCGGCCACCGCCGCGGCCAGCGGCGTGGGCCATGGGTCGTAAACGGCGTCCAGCAGCACCGGGATCGGGGCGAAGGTGCCGGCATAGCGCGCGGCCACGTCAGCCGGGATGGTGCTGACCAGCACCTGCGCAGCGGCCACCTCGTCGGCCAGCTCGTCGCTGTCCAGGCCGCAGAACCTGGTCGACGCGCCGATCCGGGTTCCCAGGTCGGCCAGCCGGGCCGCCTTGTCCCGATTACGCGCCACCACGGTGATCCCGGTGACACCGAGGTGCGCCAACCCCACGACGACCGCCGGTGCGGTGCCGCCCGATCCGCACACCAGCGCGTGACCGGATTGCGGCCCCAGCGCTCCGGTGACACCGTCGATGTCGGTGTTGTCGGCGCGCCACCCGTTCGACGTGCGTACCAGCGTGTTGGCCGATCCAACCTGTTCGGCGCGCGCGGTGTGCTCGTCGGCGAATCGCAGGGCGGCGAACTTGCCCGGCATGGTCACCGACACCCCGGCCCATTCGGGTCCGAACCCGCCGACCACGCTCGGCAGCTGCTCGGCACTGCACTCGATGCGGTCATAGGTCCAGTCGTGCAGGCCCAGCGCGCGATATGCGGCCAGGTGCAGCTGCGGGGAGCGGGAATGTGCGATCGGCGAGCCCAGAACGGCTGCCTTTTTAGGGGCATGCCCGCCCGAATTAGCGCGTGCTGTCGAGGACACCGTTGTGCTTGGCCAGCTCGATGTTCGCCAGATGCTGTCGATAATCCCTGGTGAACAGGGTCGTCCCCTGGGCGTCGATGGTGACGAAGTACAGCCAGTCGCCCGGCTCGGGATGCTCGGCGGCGCGCAGCGCGTCCACTCCGGGGGAACAGATCGCGGTGGCCGGCAATCCCTGGGAAACGTAGGTGTTCCACGGCGTCCGCTGCGCGCGGTCCTCGTCGCTGGTGGCCACCTCGCGACGGTCCAGCGGATAGTTCACCGTCGAGTCGAATTCCAGCGTCCGATGCTCGTGCAGGCGGTTGTAGATGACCTGCGCCACCTTCGCGAAATCCTGCGACCTGGATTCCTGCTGCACCAGCGACGCCACCACGAGAATGTCGTAGGGCGACAAGCCCAGGGCCGTGGCGTCGTCCACCAGCCCGGAGTCCGCGTACGCCGCGGCGCCGGCGGTGATCAGGCCCGCCAAGATGCTCTGGGCTGAGGCCGACGGGTCGACATTGAAGGTGCCCGGTGCGATGAGCCCCTCGATGCGGCGATGGTCGTTGCCGAGCTCCGTCACCGGCTGCATCGCCCAGGGTGGTATCGCCAGTGTCGCCGGAACGCTGCTGGCTGCCGCCTTACGAAGGGCATCCGTGGAGACGCAGTGCCGGTCGCCGTCGAGGTCCACACAGGTGGCCCGCGAGATCAGGGTGAATATGCCAGGGTTCACCGCATTGGTCTTCATGTCGGTGGTGTCGTCGAGTTGGCGGCCTTCCGGGATGACCAGCCTGCCCACCCGGTTGCTCGGATCGGTCAGCCGCGCCACCGCGGCGGCCGCGGGGATTTCGGTGCGCATCCGGTAGTAGCCCGGCTGGATGGCCGAAATCGCGGCGTTGCCGCGCGCGGCCCGGACGAATGCCTTGACGGTGGCGACGACGCCGTGGCTGAGCAGGGTCTCGCCAATCGCCGTGGTGGAATCGCCGGCCTGGATCTGGATCATGATGTCCTGCTTGCCGCTACCGGTGTAGTCGTCGCCGAACCCGAACATCGTGTGCCACATCTTGACGCCGACGACGACGGCCGTGACCACGATCACGATGAGCAGCACCAGCGCGACTCTGAGGCCGAAATGCCGACGCCGGCGTCCGCGCTCGGCCTGGATTCGGGCGAGGCGGCTCATCCCCTGCCGGGGCGCTCCGACCGCCTCGGGCTCAGCCCGTTCGGGCGCCTCGCCGTCAGCCATCGGTGACGTCCTCTGCCGCCGCGTCGCTCTGGCGGTTTTGGTCAAGCCAGGTTTGCAGGATTGCCACCGCGGCGGCCTGGTCGATCACCGCCCGCTGGTCCTTGGCCCGCACCCCCGCCGCGCGCAGCGACCGCTGGGCGCTGACGGTGGTCAGCCGCTCGTCGGCCAGGCGCACCGGAACCGGAGCGATGCGTCGTCCCAACGCCTCGGCCAGGTCCATCGCGTCCTGGGCCGATGGGCCGGTGCGGTCGGCGAGCGTCAGCGGCAGCCCGACGACCACCTCGACCGCCTCCAGCTCCGCGGCAAGCGCCGCCAGCCTGCGCACATGCTTACCGGAGCGGTCGCGGCGAACCGTTTCCACCGGTGTGGCCAGGATGCCGTCCGGATCGCTGGATGCCACGCCGATGCGCACCTTGCCGACGTCGATGCCGAGGCGCCGCCCGCGTAGTGCTTGGCTCGTCCGGGAGACCACTCAACCGACCCGCGCTATCACGGCGATCCCGGAACGCACCGCGTCCAGCGCGGCGTCGATGCCGGTCGGGTCCTTGCCCGAGCCCTGCGCCAGGTCGGCCTTGCCGCCGCCGCGGCCGTCGACCGCCGCGGCGAGCTGCTTGACCAGGTCGTCGGCGCGGATCCCCAGATCTTGCGCGGCCCGGTTGGCTGCGACCGCATAGGGGACGTTCCCGTTCTCGCCCGCTGAGTTGTCCGTGATCAGCGCGACCACGGCGGGGTCGTTGCCCAGCTTGCCGCGGATGTCGCCGACCAGCGAGCGCAGGTCAGCCGCCGTCATACCACCCGACATCCGCTGCGCCACCACACGCACGTTACCGATGTGTTCGGCGCCGGTGGCCGCATTGGTCGCAACCGCCCGCGCACTCGCCTGCCGAGCCCGTTCGAGTTCCTTCTCGGCGGCCTTGAGCCGCTCCACCAGATTGGCCACCCGGGCCGGCACCTCTTCCGACGGCACCTTCAGCGACGACGCCAGCCCGGCCATCAGCGCCCGCTCCTTGGCCAGGTGCCGGAACGACTCGAGCCCGACGTAGGCCTCCACCCGGCGCACCCCGGAACCGATCGACGATTCGCCCAGGACGGTCACCGGACCGATCTGCGCCGAGTTGTGCACGTGCGTGCCGCCGCACAGCTCTAGCGAGAACGGGCCGCCGATCTCGACCACCCGCACCTGGTCGGGATAGCTCTCGCCGAACAGCGCCATCGCGCCCATCGCCTTGGCTTTGTCGAGCTGTTCGGTGAACGTATGCACCTCGAAGTCGGCCTGCACGGCCTCGTTGGTGACCTCCTCGATCTGGGTGCGTTGCTCGTCGCTCAACGGCCCCTGCCAGTTGAAGTCGAACCGCAGGTAGCCCGGCCGGTTCAGCGAGCCGGCCTGAACCGCGTTGGGCCCCAGAACTTGTCGCAGCGCGGCGTGCACCATGTGGGTTCCCGAATGTCCTTGGGTGGCACCCTTGCGCCAGCCCGGGTCCACCGTCGCGATGACGGTGTCGCCCTCGACGAATTCTCCCGACTCGACGTTGACTCGATGCGCGTGCAGGGTTTTCGCGATCTTCTGCACGTCGGTGACGGCCGCTCGGGCGCTCTCGCTGGAGCCGGTTCCGCTGATGGTGCCGATGTCGGCGAGCTGGCCGCCGGACTCGGCGTACAGCGGGGTGCGGTCCAGCACCAGTTCCACCCGATCGGCCGCTCGACCTTCGCCGGCGTCGCCGGCGGAAACCACCGGCACCCGCCTGCCGTCCACGAAGATGCCCAGAATCGTTGCCTGCGAAGTCAACTCGTCGAAACCGGTGAACTCCGTGGGGCCGGCGTCGACCAGCTCGCGGTAAGCGGTCAGGTCGGCGTGCGCATGCTTGCGCGCGGCAGCATCGTCCTTGGCGCGCTGCCGTTGCTCGGCCATCAGCTCACGGAAACCCGGCTCGTCGACGGTCAGGCCGGCCTCGGCCGCCATCTCCAAAGTGAGCTCGATCGGGAAGCCGTAGGTGTCGTGCAGGATGAACGCGTCCGAACCGGAAACCACGGTGGCGCCCGACGATTTGGTGGTATCGGCGACGTCGTCGAACAGCTTGGAGCCCGAGGCCAGGGTGCGGTTGAAGGCGGTCTCCTCGGCGACGGCGATGCGATTGATCCGGTCGAAGTCGCTGACGAGTTCGGGGTACGACGGGCCCATCGCGTCGCGCACGGTGCTCATCAGGTCGCCGACGATCGGGGTCTCGATTCCCAGCAGCTTCGCGGAGCGGATCACCCGGCGCAGCAACCGCCGCAGCACATAGCCGCGGCCGTCGTTGCCGGGGCTGACACCGTCGCCGATCAGGATCGCGGCGGTACGGCTGTGGTCGGCGATAATCCGGTAGCGCACGTCGTCGGCGTGGTTTCCGGCGTCATAGGGCCGGGGCGCGCGGTCGGCCACCAGGTCGATCACCGGACGCAGCAGGTCGGTCTCGTAGACGTTGTGCACGTTCTGCAGGACCAGCGCGATCCGCTCCACACCCATGCCGGTGTCGATGTTCTTGCGCGGCAACGGCCCGAGGATCTGGTAGTCCTCTTTGGTGGTTCCCTCGCCGCGCTCGTTCTGCATGAACACCAGGTTCCAGACTTCGAGGTAGCGGTCCTCGTTGACGATGGGACCGCCTTCGGGGCCGAATTCGGGTCCGCGGTCGTAGTAGATCTCCGATGACGGCCCGCACGGCCCGGGGATGCCCATGGACCAGTAGTTGTCGGCCATGCCGCGGCGCTGGATCCGCTCGGCCGGTAGGCCCGCGATCTCCTGCCACAGCCCGGCGGCTTCGTCGTCGTCGAGATAGACCGTGGCCCAGATCCGTTGCGGGTCCAGCCCGTATCCCCCGTCGGAGACCGGATTGGTCAGCAGCGTCCACGCCAGGTCGATGGCCCCGCGCTTGAAGTAGTCGCCGAACGAGAAGTTGCCGGCCATCTGGAAGAAGGTGTTGTGCCGGGTGGTGATGCCCACCTCGTCGATGTCGGGGGTGCGGATGCACTTCTGGATGCTGGTGGCCGTTGCGTAGGGCGGTGTGCGCTGGCCCAGGAAGAAAGGTACGAACTGGACCATGCCGGCGTTGACGAACAACAGGTTGGGGTCGTCGAGGATCACCGAGGCGCTCGGCACCTCCGTGTGGCCTGCCTTCACGAAGTGATCAAGGAACCGCTTCCTGATCTCGTGTGTCTGCACTTTGTCGCCTTCTTAGTTCCGCGCCGGTACTCGATTTCCAGCCTATTCGCAACGACGCATTTCGATGGCCCACAGTACCGGCGGGCAATGTCTAGCCTTCCAGGAAGCTCAATCGCACGGATCGCCGCGGATTGTCCCGGTTGAGGTCGACCAGGACGACGCTCTGCCAGGTGCCCAGCAACGGCTCACCGTCAGAGACCGGCACCGTCACCGACGGCGCGACGATGGCCGGCAGCACGTGGTCGGCGCCGTGACCGAAGGAGCCGTGCGCGTGCCGGTAGCGGTCGTCGCGCGGCAACAGTCGCTCGAGGGTGTCGACCAGGTCGTCGTCGGATCCGGCGCCGGTCTCGATAATCGCGACTCCGGCCGTCGCATGCGGAACGAACACGTTGCACAAGCCATCGCTGTGCTGGGCGCAAAACGACCGCACCGCGTCGGTGAGGTCGACGATGCGGCGACGCGCGGTATCCACATCGAGCACATCGGTGTTCACTCGTCCCACCCTACGGGCGGCCCCCGGCGAGCTGCCAATCTGCGCAAATGCACGCGAATATTGGGCCGCGGAACCTCGCGCAAACTATTGCCATGGCTAATTCGTCGGAGGAACGTATTGGTTTACCGGTGGCGCGCCGGGGCGCCGCCCGAGACGGAGAGGGGCGACCGTGTACGCACGCTCTACCACTATCCAAGCGAAACAAGGGTGCATCGACGCAGGCATTGCGCACGTGCACGATGTCGTCATGCCCGCCCTCAGGGAGATCGAGGGGTGCCTGGGTTTGTCGCTGTTGGTCAACCGGGAGACCGGCAGATGCATAGCGACCAGCTCCTGGGAAAACTTCGGGGCAATGCGCGACAGCGCCGAGCGAGTATGGCCACTGCGCAAGGAAGCCGCGGACCGGTTCAGCGGCTACACCGCCGTCGACCAATGGGAGATCGCGGTGTTGCATCGCGACCACCGTTCAGGTCCCGGCGCGTGTGTGCGCGCCACCTGGGTCAAGGCGCGGCCAGATCGCTTCGCGCCGGCCGTCGACTACTACCGGATGGCCATCGTGCCGGCGATCGAGGAGCTCGAAGGCTTCTGCAGCACCAGCCTGCTGATCGACACCATCTCCGCCCGTGCGGTGGTGTCGACGACATTCGACAGCATGGAGGCCATGGACCGGAACCGGGAGCAGTCCCGCTCGTTGCGGACCGCCCAGCTGCGCAACCTTGGCGTGGACCAGTACGACGTCGAGGAGTTCGAGCTGGCGCTGGCGCACCTGCGGGTACCCGAGCTGGTCTGACGGCGCGGGTCCGCGCAACGGGGCGAGCAGCGGGGCGAGCAGCGGGGCGAGCAGACGCAGAATCGCATCAATCGGGCTGCAAGAGTGCGATTCTGCGTCTGCTCGGCATTAATTCGGCACCACCACCTACCGCAGCCCATCCCCGGGGAACCCGCGGCAGAGGTGCACCTGGTAAGTGAAAACCCCTGCGGCAACCCCGGGGTCGGCGTCCATGATCGCGGCGGTGTGCTCCGGGGTGGCATCGAACATCCCGACGCCGCACACCTCGGACCCGTCGGTCACCGGCAGCACCACCGCCAGCACGCCGTCGTCGCGCAGCCCGAAGTTGCGGCGGCCGTGTTCCCAGACGATCGCGGGCGCCGTCTCGTCGCCGAACTTCGGTCCCTGCTTGAGGATGACCACGCTGTAGGCCTTGGCGCTGGGCAGCAGTTCGCCCATCTCCTCGTCGGTGAAGGTCCTCATGACCGTCCCCTCTTCTTGCGGATGATTGCCCGCAGCCGTTCCAGCCGCCCGGTGATCTCACGTTCTGCGCCGTGGCTGGTGGGCCGATAGTAGTCCACGCCGACCAGCTCGTCCGGCGGATACTGTTGGGCCACAACGCCGTCCGGGTCGTCGTGGGAATACTTGTAGCCCTGCGCGTTGCCCAGTGCCGCCGCACCGGAATAGTGCCCGTCACGCAGATGCGCGGGTACCAGACCGGCCTTGCCCGCCCGGACGTCGTCCATCGCCCTGCCCAGTGCGGTGGTGACCGCGTTCGACTTCGGCGCGGTGGCGAGGTGGACGGTGGCATGCGCCAGCGTCAGCTGCGCTTCGGGCATGCCGATCAGCGCCACGGTCTGCGCGGCGGCGACCGCGGTCTGTAGCGCGGTCGGGTCGGCCATCCCGATGTCCTCGCTCGCCAGGATCATCAGCCGACGCGCGACAAAGCGCGGGTCCTCACCGGCGACCAGCATGCGGGCCAGATAGTGCAGCGCCGCGTCGACGTCGGAGCCGCGTACCGACTTGATGAAGGCGCTGATGACGTCGTAGTGCTGGTCGCCGTCGCGGTCGTAGCGGACCGCGGCCTTGTCCAGCGATTGCTCGATGGTCTCGACGCCGACCTCACCACCGGCCGCTTGGGCGGCTTCGGCAGCCACTTCCAGCGCGGTCAACGCCCGCCGGGCGTCGCCGGCGGCCAATTGCACCAGCAGGTCGACGGCCTCGGCTGATACCGCGACCCGACCACCCAGTCCGCGGGGGTCGTCGATCGCGCGCTGGACAACCGTACGGATGTCGTCAGCGGTCAACGGCCGCAACTGCAGGATCAGCGACCTAGAGAGCAGCGGCGCCACCACCGAGAACGATGGGTTCTCGGTGGTCGCGGCCACCAGCAGCACCACCCGGTTCTCCACCGCGGACAGCAGAGCGTCCTGCTGGGTCTTGGAGAAGCGGTGCACCTCGTCGATGAACAGCACTGTCTGCTCTCCGTGCAGGAGCCCGCGCCTGGCGCTATCTATCACGGCCCGAACGTCTTTGACACCGGCCGACAATGCCGACAGCGCCTCGAACCGGCGACCGGTGGCCTGCGAGGTCAGCGCCGCCAGTGTTGTCTTGCCGCTGCCCGGCGGGCCGTACAGGATGGCCGACGCGACACCGGACCCCTCGACCAGGCGGCGCAGCGGTGACCCGGACGCCAACAGGTGGCCCTGCCCGACCACCTCGTCCAGCGACGCTGGACGCATCCGCACCGCCAGCGGCGCCGATTCCCAACTCCCCGAAACGCTCAAGTCACGGTCGGTCGTCCGCGGCGCGCCGGGCAGATCGAACAGACCGTCGGACACGGTTTAGGCATACCACGCCGTGCCGTCAGCTACGCGAGCAAAACTTCGCTGCGCCCAAACCGCGCGTCATTCGCGCTTATTTGCTAAGTTCCGGGTTGCCAAGTTCTGGTGCACCGACGACAGCGAATGAGGACGGCAATGAGCCAGCCCCCAGACTATCCAGGCACCCCGGCTGATCCCTACGGCCGCAACCCAGGCTCTTCGGGCTACCCGCCCCCCAACTACGGCGCGCCGCCTCCCGGCTATAACCAACCTCCGCAGGGTCCCCCCGGAGGCCCACCCCAGGGCCCGCCCGGGGGCCCTCCCCAAGGTCCACCCGGAGGGTATGGCCCACCTGGTGGCTACAACGCACCTCCGCCACCGCCACCAGGCGGTCCTCCCGGCTATGGCGCATCCCAGGCCGGTTACGCCCCGCCGCAACCCGGCTACGGCGGCCAGCCCGGGATCACCCCGCAGTTCAGCGTCGGCGACGCATTCAGCTGGTCGTGGAACAAGTTCACCCAGAACGCTGTGACGCTGGTCGTTCCGGCCGTCGTCTACTTCATCCCGCTCGGCATCCTTGCGGGCGTGGCATACGCGAGCCTGTTCGCGTCGGGGTTCACGAGCACCACCACCGACCAGTACGGATATGTGCACTCATCCGGGCCGGGCCTCGGCACGTACGCCCTCTCGGGCCTGCTCTACATCGTGTTGTTCGCGGTCGGGGCGTACATGCAAGCCTCGTTTGTGTCTGGCTCCCTTGACATCGCCGACGGAAAGCCGGTGAGCATCGGAACCTTCTTCAAGCCGCGCAATCTTGGGGCAGTGGCAGTCATCGCACTGCTGCTCGGCGTCGCCTCCGCGATCGTCTCGTGCACATTTGTCGGTCCCCTGGTGCTCGCCTTCTTCGCACAGTTTGCAGTCGCCTTCGCGGTCGACAGATCTTTGGCGCCGATCGACGCCCTCAAGGCCAGTTTCGCGACGGTCCGGGGCCAGCTCGGTAACAGTGCGCTGTCGTTTCTGGTTCAGTACGCCGTGATGCTGGTCGGCGAGATTGCGTGCTGCGTAGGCCTATTCGCCGCGTTCCCGGTCGCCATGCTGATCCAGACGTACACCTATCGCAAGCTCACCGGTGGCCAGGTCGTCGCCGAGGCACAGCCCGGATTCCAGCAAGGGCCCCCGCCGGGCATACCGCCGGGACCTCAGTACAGCTGACGCTCGCGACCCGAGCCCGCACGGACCGGACTTCCTGCCAGGCTCAGGTCGGGCACCGGCATCGGCGCGCCAGGCACCCTCGAGTTGTGTCGAATGCGTACCGTTCAGCAGTAATGGCGTCTGAAACTGGCCCCAAACTCGCACTGTGACGGCACCGCAATGGCACTGGACATGAGTAGGCCGTCGGCGGCTGCTAGCACCGCCGGCCAGTATGACGTCGACCGGCTGCTGGCCGGGTACCGCGCCGCACGCGCCCAGGAAGCCCTGTTCGACCTGCGTCCGGCCGGCGCGCGAGGCCCAGGCTACGACGAATTCGTCGACGCCGACGGGAGCGTGCGACCGGCCTGGACCGAGCTGGCCGACACCGTCGCGGAGCACGGCAGGGCCGGGCTGGACCGGCTGCGCTCGGTGGTTCACAGCCTGATCGACAACGACGGCATCACCTACACCGAAGTGTCGGAAGCCCACAGCCGCGACCGGGCCGACAGCGGGCACGGCCCAGAGCCCGGACCGTGGACCCTGGACACGCTGCCGCTGGTGGTCTCCGCGGCCGACTGGGACGTGCTGGAGTCGGGGCTGGTGCAGCGCTCACGCCTGCTCAGCGCCGTGCTCGCGGACTTGTACGGGTCCCGCCGTCTGCTCACCGATGGCGTTCTGCCCGCACAACTGGTGTTCGGCCATCCGGCTTACGTGCGGGCGGCCATCGGGATCGAAGTGCCGGGGCGTCATCAGCTTTTCATGCACGGCTGTGATCTGAGCCGGCTGCCCGACGGCGGCTTTCAGGTCAACGCCGACTGGACGCAGGCGCCGTCAGGAGCCGGCTACGCGCTGGCCGACCGCCGCGTGGTGGCGCATGCGATTCCCGACCTCTACGAAAGGATCGCGCCGCGGCCGACCACCCCGTTCGCCCAGGCGCTGCGGCTGGCGCTGATCGACGCGGCACCCGACGTCGCCCAAGACCCCGTCGTGGTGGTGCTCAGCCCGGGCATCTATTCGGAGACCGCGTTCGATCAGGCGTATCTCGCGACGTTGCTGGGGTTTCCGCTGGTCGAGAGCGCGGATCTGGTGGTGCGCGACGGCAAGTTGTGGATGCGCTCGCTGGGCACGCTCAAGCGGGTGGACGTCGTTCTGCGACGGGTCGACGCGGAGTATGCGGACCCGCTGGATCTGCGCGCCCGATCCAGGCTGGGCGTGGTCGGACTGGTGGAGGCACAACACCGCGGAACGGTCACCGTCGTCAACACCCTGGGCAGCGGCATCATGGAAAGCCCTGGGCTGCTTCGGTTTTTGCCCGAGCTCGCCGAGCGATTGCTGGGTGAAGACCTCCTGCTGCTCACCGCGCCGGCGTATTGGGGCGGCATCGCCAGTGAACGTTCCCACCTGCTGGCGAAGCTCTCGTCGCTGTTGATCAAGTCCACCATCGGCGGCGAAACCCATGTCGGGCCAGCACTTTCGTCTGCACAGCTGGCTGAGCTGACCGCGCGCATCGAGACCACGCCATGGCATTGGGTCGGCCAGGAACCGCCGGAATTCTCGTCGGCACCGAGCGACCATGCCGGCGTGCTGTCGTCGGCCGCGGTCGGGATGCGATTGTTCACCGTTGCGCAACGCAGCGGCTACGCGCCGATGATCGGCGGGCTGGGCTATGTGCTGGCGCCCGGCCCGGCCGCGTACACGCTGAATACCGTTGCGGCAAAAGATGTCTGGGTACGGCCGACGGAGCGCGCACGCGCCGAGACGGTCACTTTACCCTCGTTGGAGGCACCGGAGCGGCATCCGGCGAAGAGCGGCGCCGGCACGCTGGGAGTGAGCTCGCCGCGGGTGCTGTCCGACCTGTTCTGGATGGGGCGCTACGGCGAACGCGCGGAGAACATGGCCCGGTTGCTGATCGTGGCTCGCGAGCGCTACCACGTGTACCGGAACCAGCAGAACATCGACGAAAGCGAGTGCGTGCCGGTGCTGATGGCCGCACTGGGCCGTATCACGGGCACGGACACCGGAACCCGCGACGACCACGCCGAGCTGGTCGCCGTCGCCCCCTCGATGCTGTGGTCACTGACCATGGACCTGGACCGGCCGGGATCGCTGGTCGAGTCGGTGGACGGGCTGGCTCTGGCTGCCAGGGCGGTGCGCGACCAGCTGTCCAACGACACCTGGATGGTGCTGGCCAACGTGGAGCGCGCGGTGATCCAGCGGTCCGACCCGCCGCAGTCGCTGGGCGAGGCCGATGCCTTGCTCGCGTCGGCTCAGACACAGACGCTGGCCGGAATGCTGACGTTGTCGGGAGTCGCCGGCGAGTCGATGGTGCACGACGTCGGCTGGACCATCATGGATGTCGGCAAGCGTATCGAGCGCGGCCTCTGGCTGACCGCATTGTTGCGGGCGACGCTGGTCAGGGTACGCAGCGCCGCCGCCGAGCAGGCCATCGTCGAGTCCACCCTGGTGGCGTGTGAATCGTCGGTCATCTACCGGCGCCGCAACGTGGGCACGGTCAGCGTTGCCGCCGTGACCGAGCTGATGCTGTTCGACGCGCACAACCCGCGGTCGCTGGCTTACCAGCTGGAGCGGCTGCGGGCCAACCTGAGGAACCTGCCGGGATCGTCGGGCTCGTCGCGTCCGGAGCGCATGGCCGACGACATCAGCACCCGGCTGCGTCGCTCGGATCCCGCCGAGCTGGACGAGGTCACCGAGGGCCGCCGCGCGGAGCTGGCGGAACTGCTCGATGCGATCCATGCCGCGCTGCGCGACCTTGCCGACGTCATCACGGCCACCCAGCTGGCGTTGCCGGGTGGAATGCAGCCGCTGTGGGGGCCCGACGAACGCCGGGTCATGCCCGCCTAGCGTGCCGATCCGCGTGCCGAGCGTGACGTTGCAGTCACGCTGGCCGCCGAGGGTGACTGCAACGTCACGCTCGAGTCACGCTCGAGGCCAGCTTGGCCCGCTTACGAGCCGTCGATGACGGTGTGGATGAACTGCATCTTGTCCAGCACCGCAACCGGCAGCACGAACGGGTACAGGTCGTCATGTCCCATCGAACGGTTCACCATGTTCAGCGACCAGGACAACGGCAGCCACATCTCAATGATGTTCGGAAAAGCGCTGGGGCCCAGTGCCGGTCGGTCGAAGGTCGCCGTCGCCGGTGCCAGGCCGCACCAGGCCGAGGTGTCCAGCGTGTCGCGGATGTGCAGGTAATGGGCGAACGTCTCGGCCCAATCCTCGGCGGGGTGCATGGTCGCATAGGACGACACGAAGCGTTCCTGCCAGCCCTCGGGTGGCCCCTCGTTGTAGTGCCGGTCCAGGGCCTCTTGATAGTCGGCGTCGGGATCGCCGAACAGCTCGTTGAACCGCGCCAAATATTTGCTCGACCGGGCGACCAGTCGGTAGAAGTAGTAGTGCCCGACCTCGTGGCGGAAGTGCCCGAGCAGCGTCCGGTACGGCTCCTCCATTTCGACCCGCAACTGCTCGCGATGGACGTCGTCGCCCTCGGCCAGATCCAACGTGATGACCCCGTTGTCATGTCCGGTCGTCACCGCCTCGAATGCACTGGACAGCAGCCGGAATCCCAACCCCTGATCTGGATCCCGGTCACGCCCGACGATCGGCAGCTTCAGCTCGTGCAGCTCGGTGATCAGCCGCCGCTTTGCCGCCTCGGCTCGGGCGAACGCCGCCAGGCCGTCGGTATCGGTATCGTTGGGCCGTTCCAGAGTGAGCGCGCACGACGTGCACAATCCGCCGGGGCGGTCCTTGGGAACAAGCCAATTGCATTCGGCCAGATAAAGATTGGCGCATAGCTGATAGTCGTCGGCAGCCACGACGCCGGCGTGGTCGGTCTTTCCCTGCTGAGCGATCACCACCAGGGCCATCTGCTCCAGCGAAAATCCCAGCGCGCTGCCGCAGGACAGGCAGGCCGAATTCTCAAATGTCAGGCGCTGACCGCAGTTCGGACAGTGAAAGTCACGCATCGAGCGCATCGCCTTCGAAGGGCACCACGTCGACGGCGACGTCGATCACGCTGTGCTCGGAGTTGGTGTAGATGATGCCGCGCAGTGGCGGCACGTCCGCGTAGTCGCGGCCCCGGCCGACCACGATGTAGCGCTGGTCGACCAGCTGATCGTTGGTCGGATCAAGCCCCAGCCACTCGAATTGCCCTGGCTGTTGAGGTGTCCACACCGACGCCCAGGCGTGGGTGGCGTCAATGCCGATCATCCGGTCCTTTCCGGGCGGTGGGTCGGTTGCCAGGTACCCGGATACGTAACAGGCCGCCAGACCGTTGGCTCGCAAGCAGGCTATCGCCAGCCTCGCGAAGTCTTGACATACCCCTTCCCGGGCCGCCAGAACCTCACTGACCCGGCTGGATACCGTCGTGGACCCCGACCGGTAGATGAAGTCGTTGAAGATCCGCGTCGCGAGGTCGCCCAGCACCTCGACCAACGGGCGTCCGGGCTGGAAGCTTTGGGCCGCGTATTCGCGTATCTCGTCGGTGATCTCGGGCGGATTCAGGTCCAGCGTGAAGTCGACCGCCAGCGCACCCTGCGCCCCGACCGGCCGGGCGGCCTCCCACGGTTGCAGCGCCGGCCCGCTGGCGTACCGGCTGGGATGCTGAGGGGTCACGTCGACGATCGAGTCGCTGGTGATGGTCAGGGTCCGGTGCGGCTCGGTGACATGGAAATAGGAGCTGATGTTGTCGTAGGCGTCGCGGCTGGTGGAGCTGTCGGCAGGAGTCGGCTCGATGGTCAGCCGGTGGGCGACGCAACGCTGGCGCAGCGAGTCGCGCGGTGTGAGAAAACCGCGGCCATAGGAGCTGGTCACGACGTCGGAGTAGCGGTATTCGGTGCGGTGCCTGACGCGGTAGCGGTGGGTGGCGGAGTCGAACAGCGCGTCGGTCACACCGCGATTCTGACTAATTGCGGGCTACTGGGACAAAATGGGAGCGTGCAACGAAACGAAATCCGATCATTGGCCGATCTCGCGGGCGAGGGCACCCGAGTCCTGACCGCGTTGGTCCGCGACCTACACAGCGGGATCTCGAGTCGCGTCTTCGACGCGGTAGGACCGGCGTCCAAACCCGTACAGGTGATTCACGACGCCACCGCGGCCGTCAGCTACCGCCTTGTCGACGGCGCGATCCGGGGATCGCTGCACGGTGCCGGCGCGCTGGCCGCCGAGGCCTGCAGCAACGACAGTGACGAGACAGTCCAGGCGCGCCCCCGGGTCGCCGGTGCCATCGCCGCGGTCAACGGGATCTACGGGGACCAGTTGGCCAAGCGAGGCAATGGGTTCGCGCTCTCCATGGGAATCCGCCGGCACGGGCAACCGGTCGCAGTGACCGCCGACTCCATCGCGACAGCGTTTCCCGAGGCCACCGGGCGGATCGTGGTCTTCCTGCACGGCTGGTGTCTGACCGAACGTTCGTGGTGGCGCAGGCCGCGCACCGGCGAAATCAATGATCCGTACGGCACCGGGTTGCACACCGACCTGGGCTTCACCCCGGTTTATCTGCGCTACAACACCGGGTTCCACATCTCCCACAACGGCCGGACGCTGGCCGAGTTGCTGAACCAGCTGCACGCGCTGTGGCCGGCGCCGGTGGACGAAATCGCGCTGGTCGGGCACTCGATGGGCGGCCTGGTGGTGCGCAGCGCCTGCCACTATGGGCTCGAGCACGAGCAGCACTGGACCGGCAAGGTTCGGCACGTCGTCTGCCTCGGTTCGCCGCATTTGGGCGCCGACCTGGAGAAAGGCGTCAACGTCGCGTCGTGGGCGCTGGCCAAGCTCCCGGAGACCCGCGGAATTGCCTACTTTCTGAACCGGCGCAGCTCCGGCGTCAAGGACCTGCGGTACGGCGCGTTGCTCGACGAGGACTGGCGCGACTGCGACCCCGACGAGTTTCTGCAGGACCGCTGCCACGAGGTGCCCTTCCTGCCGGATGCCGTTTATCACTTCGTCGCCACCTCCGCCGCGCCGCGCGCGGTGGGCCTGCTCGTCGGCGACAGCCTGGTGCGCCCGAAGAGCGCGTCCGGTCTGGGCAGGTCACGGAAAATTCCGTTCGAGTCCGCGCACGGACTGACCCTGACCGGTCTGCACCACTTCGACCTGCTCAATCACCCTTCGATCTACCAAAAACTGCTGGACTGGCTCGGTCAGCCACCCGCGGTGCCGGAGTCCGCGAGCTAATTCGAGGGCATTAGCGACAGCCTGCGATTCTGCCCCGGGCGCCGGATAACCGCGGAAACATGCCATAGCTGCGGCGATCGGAGCACAATTGACATGTGGCCACCTGGCACGATGTCGCCCGCATTGTCGGTGAGCTCCCGCTGACCGTGGAGCCGGCGCCGCACGACTGGCGGGTAGGCAAGAAACTGGTGGCGTGGGAGCGGCCCCTGCGCAAGTCCGACAGCGAGGCACTGCACCAGCTCGGACTGGAGCCGCCCGAGGGCGACATCCTCGGTGTCCGGGTGTCCGACGAAGGCGTCAAGTTCGCCTTGATCGCCGACCAGCCGGAAGTGTATTTCACTACCCCGCATTTCGACGGCTACCCGGCGGTGCTGGTCAAACTGGACGAGATCGAAGTGATCGACCTCGAGGAGCTGATCACTGAGGCCTGGCTTACGCAGGCACCGAAAAAGCTGGTTCAGGAGTTCCTCGCCGAGTCGTCCTGAGTCGTTCAGGACTCGCTCACGTTTGTCTAAGGTCGATCACTCGTTGCAGGTCGTCGACGCAAGCCTGCACAACGCCCGCGAGCATCACCTCGGTTTTCTCCCGGGCGCGTGACTGCAGCGCCGACGCATGCCGCAGCGCGGCGTCGACATGTGCGCCCGCCGTCGCCGGATCCGACTCGGACAGCGAGGTCGCTTTCGCGAGATCGGCGAGCACCGCGTGCACGGGTTCCGGGAGCCAGTCGCGTTCGTGCAGGGCGGGCGCTCGTTCTATCAGGACCCGGGCAAGTTGCATCACCGAACCTGCGAGCAGGGCCACGTACAGAGCCTGGTGATCCGCCGCGTACACGGATTGACGCATCCCCCATCGACGCGGCGCCACTCGCACCGCTTGGCGGGCGGTGGTGCGGGCTTGGGTGAGACTGCCGAGCTGTTCGTGCACGCGGTCGACGGCCGAAAGCGGCCAGTCGGACGGCACGGTCCTGCGACCGTCGGCGTAGTCGGCAGTGCGGCACAGGACGTCGTACAGCGCGTCCAGCACTCCGGTGCGGGCACCACTGAGCACGATCAGAGGGTTGGCCGGAAAGAGCAGGATGGCAAAGATCATGGCCAGGGCGCCGCCGACCAGGGCGTCGTAGATGCGTTCCGGACCGATGCCGCTGCGATATAACGACAGCACCAGCACAGCCGAAACCGTGGTCTGATTGACGAACATCAGGCCCTGCCCGATGAAACCCTGCCCGATCACCACCGCGACGGCGAGTGCGAGCAGCGCCGTGACCGCGATGGGTATGGCGCCGGTTCCCATGAGCCCTTGCACGAGGGTGCCGATCCCGATACCCGCCGCCACGCCGAACATCATCTGGATGGCCCGCTGCGCGCGTAAGACATTGCTGGCCGACAGACAGACCGCGGCAGCGATCGGCGCGAAGAACGGCTGCGGATGGTCGAGCAGATCGTGGGTGATGTACCAGGCTAGACCGGCGGCCACCGCGGTCTGGAGGATGGTCCACCACACGTCGCGAAGCCGGTGCAACCCGGCCCGACCGCCTTCGGCCGCCTTACAAAGCGACGTCAGCAGCGTCAGCCGCGAGGTGCTCATCAAGCTTGCTTACCGCACCGCGGGGCGGCGCGCCTGTCAGACCGGCTGCAGCTCGAACAGCGGAATCACCCGGCTGGTCTTCGACTGGTATTCGGCGAACCCCGTCGCGGTGGCGGCGACTTGTTCGAAGAGCGCGTCGCGCTCGTCGGACGGCAGTTCGCGAGCGGTCACGTCGAACGCGGCGGTGCCGATCTCGATGTGCGCTCCCGGGTTGGCGCGCAGGTTGTGCACCCAGGCCGGATCGACGTCGGCGCCCGCGAAGGATCCGATGACGATCAGCTTGCCGTCGATGCGGAAGTACGCCAGCGGCGACACCCGCCGTTGGCCGGACTTGGCGCCCGTCGTGGTGAGCAGCAGCAGGTCCTTGCCTTCGAACGGGCCACCGACTATTCCGTCGTTGCCGCGAAACTCGTCGATGATGTTCTGGTTGAACGTGTTGAGCTGCTGGCCGTCCGGAGTCTGGGTCATGCCTGCTCAACCTGTTTGGGCTTGACGTCTATTCCGGACTTCTTCCTGGCCGGCAGTTCCCGTTAGCTGCGTTGGCTGTTGCGTTTGCTCATTGCGGATTAGTTTTACTCGTTTTGGAGAAATTGCGGGCCTACCGCAGTTAAATTGATGTGTCTCAGATCGCGTAGGGCTGGGCATCAGTCGAGGGGGAATGAAGGCAATGACGAAGAAAAAGTTGGCGGCAGGAGCAGCGGCGGGCCTGATTGCTGCCGGATTAGCTGTGGCGCCTCCGGCGCACGCGTCGGGTTGGCAGTCGATCTATGGCTCGCCGTCGGGGAAGTGGGGCGAGGCGCACGGCTACAACACGAAAGGCGATGCGCAGGCGGCGGCCTTGGGCCGATGCGTGCAGACCGGTGCGTCAGGTTGCGGCGAGGCTGCCACGTCGCAAATGTGCGTCGCGCTGGCCTACAACTCCAATACCTGGCACGGCGGTTACGGGCCGACGCCTCAGGCGGCTCAAAATGCTGCGCGCGCGGTCAATGGCGGCGGCAACATCCTGGTCACCACCTGCTGATTCCTCTCAAAAGAGAGGCGAATGCAAGTGAAGCCGCCTTCCCCAGCGGGAGGTGAGCACCAGCGCGTCAGCTGGGTTTGGGCTTGGCGTCTATTCCGGACTCCCTGCGCTGCTGGGCGGTGATCGGCGCCGGCGCGTCGGTGAGCGGGTCGACACCACCGCCGGTCTTGGGGAACGCGATCACGTCGCGGATCGAGTCCATCCCGGCCAGCAGCGCGATGATGCGGTCCCACCCGAACGCGATCCCGCCGTGCGGCGGGGCGCCAAACGTGAACGCCTCCAACAGGAAACCGAACTTCTCCTCGGCCTCGGCCTTGTCCAGGCCCATCACCGCGAACACCCGCTCCTGAATGTCGCGGCGGTGGATACGGATCGAGCCGCCGCCGATCTCGTGGCCGTTGCAGACGATGTCGTAAGCGTCGGCCAGCACGTTGCCGGGCTCGCTGTCCAGCGCGTCCTCGTGCTCGGGCTTGGGCGCGGTGAAGGCGTGGTGCACCGCGGTCCAGGCCCCCGAGCCCACCGCCACGTCACCGGCAGCGGTCGCTTCGTCGGCTGGCTCGAACAGCGGCGGGTCCACCACCCAGACGAACGCCCAGGCGCTCGCGTCGATCAGCCCCAGCCGGTCGGCGATCTCGCCTCGGGCCGCACCCAGCAATGCCCGCGACGGCTTGGGCGGACCGGCCGAGAAGAAGATGCAGTCGCCGGGCTTCGCCCCGACGTGCGCGGCCAGCCCGTCACGTTCGGCGTCGGTCAGGTTCTTGGCGACCGGACCGCCCAGCGTGCCGTCCTCGCCGACCAGCACGTAAGCCAGCCCGCGGTGCCCGCGTTGTTTGGCCCAATCCTGCCACCCGTCCAGCGTGCGCCGCGGCTGCGCGGCGCCGCCGGGCATCACGACGGCGCCGACATACGGCGCCTGGAACACGCGGAACGTGGTGTCGGAGAAGAACTCTGTGCACTCGACGAGCTCCAGCCCGAACCGCATGTCGGGTTTGTCCGAGCCGAACCGTCGCATCGATTCCGCGTAGCTGATCCGCGGGATGGGCGTGGGAAGCCGGTAGCCGATCAGCGCCCACAGCGCGGTCAGGATCTCTTCCGAGACCGCGATGACGTCCTCGGTGTCGACGAAGCTCATCTCCATGTCGAGCTGGGTGAATTCGGGTTGCCGATCGGCGCGGAAATCCTCGTCGCGGTAGCAGCGGGCGATCTGGTAGTAGCGCTCCATCCCGGCCACCATCAGCAGCTGTTTGAACAGCTGCGGACTCTGCGGCAGGGCATAGAACGTACCCGGCCGCAGCCGGGCGGGCACCAGGAAGTCGCGCGCCCCCTCCGGCGTCGAGCGAGTGATGGTCGGCGTCTCGATCTCGACGAAGTCGTGCCCCGCCAGCACTTCACGGGCGGCGGCATTGACCTTGGAGCGCAACCGGATTGCCGCCGCGGGGCCGTCGCGGCGCAGGTCGAGGTAGCGGTACTTCAGCCGCAACTCCTCGCCCGCGGGCTCGTCCAGCTGAAACGGCAGCGGCGCGCTCTCGCCGAGCACCGTCAGCGAGGTCGCGTTGACCTCGATGTCGCCGGTCGGCAGCTCGGGGTTGGCGTTGCCCTCCGGGCGGATCTCGACCACGCCGGTCACCGCGATGCAGAACTCGGCGCGCAGCCGGTGCGCCTGCGCCAGAACGTCAGGGTCGCGAAACACGACCTGCGCAATTCCGGAGGCCTCGCGCAGGTCGATGAAGATGACGCCGCCGTGGTCGCGGCGACGATCCACCCAGCCGGCCAACGTCACCTGCTGCCCGGTGTCCTGGGTCCGTAGCGAACCAGCGGCGTGGCTGCGCAGCACCAACACTCCCTTTCACGCGGTTTTGAAGCGGTTTTGAACGATTGCCCAGTTTAGAGGGCCGCACTATCGGCATCCGCCACGCAGGGTACGTTCAGTCACATCTCACCCAGCATCGCTCTCGTCGGTCCCGGCGCCGTCGGCACGACGGTCGCCGCGCTGCTGTACAAGGCTGGACATCCGGTATTGGTCTGCGGTCACACCCCGCGCCCAGCCTTCCAAAGCATCGAACTGCGGCCCGACGGCGAGGATCCGATCGTCGTCCCCGGCCCGGTGCACACCGACCCGAACGAGGTAGACGGCCCGGTCGACGTCCTCGTACTGGCGGTGAAAGCGACCCAGAACGACGACGCCGCCGGCTGGCTGGCCCGCCTGTGCGCCGAACACACCATCGTCGCCGTGCTGCAGAACGGTGTCGAACAGGTCGAGCAGGTAGGGCCGCACTGTCCGTCGTCGCCGGTGGTACCGGGCATCGTGTGGTACTCGGCCGAGACCCAGCCCGACGGCTGGGTGCGGCTGCGCGGCCAGGCCAGGCTGGTGCTGCCCAGCGGACCCATGGCCGACGAGCTTGCCGGGCTGTTGCGCGGCGCCGGTTGTCACGTGGACTGCGACCCCGACTTCATGACCGCGGCATGGCGCAAGTTGCTGGTCAACGCGCTAGCCGGCTTCATGGCGCTATCGGGACGGCGGTCGGGCATGTTTCGCCGCGACGACGTCGCCGAGCTGTCACGTCGCTACGTCGCGGAGTGCCTGGCGGTCGCTCAGGCCGAGGGAGCCCGGTTGCCCGACGAGTCGGTCGACGAGCTGGTCGAAATGTTCCGCCAGGCTCCCGAAGACATGGGCACCTCGATGCTGGCCGACCGGGAAAGCCGCCGCCGGCTGGAATGGGACATCCGCAACGGCGTGATCGTCCGCAAGGCGCGCACCCATGGCCTGGCCACGCCGATCAGCGATGTGGTAGTCCCGCTGTTGGCTGCGGCCAGCGACGGCCCCGGATAGGTTGATTCGCATGTACCCGTGCGAGCGCGTCGAGCTGAGCTTCACCGAGAACGCTTACACCGACGTTCGGTTCGCCACAACGCAACAGCGCTAGGCTAATTCGAACAACCAAATTCCGGGAGCGTGCCATGACCTTCAACGAGGGTATGCAGATCGACACCAGCACGGCGACATCTTCCGGCGGCGGTGGTGGCGGCGGGATGATCGCCATCGGCGGCGGCCTCGGTGGGCTGGTGATCGTGCTGTTGGCGATGTTCCTCGGAGTCGATCCCGGTCGCGTGATGAACCAGCAGGGGATGAACACCAGCGACTACTCGGCGCCCGGATTCGACCTGAGTCAGTGCAAAACCGGAGCCGACGCGAACAAGTACGTCCAATGCCGCGTGGTGGCGACCGGCAACTCGGTGGACGCGGTATGGCACCAGCTGATGCAGGGCTACACCCGCCCACAGGTGCGGCTGTTCACGGGTTCGGTGAGAACCGGCTGCGGTGCGGCCACCAGCGAAGTCGGGCCGTTTTACTGCCCGGTGGACAAGACGGCATACTTCGACACCGACTTTTTCAAGGTGCTGGTTGACCAATTCGGTTCCAGCGGTGGGCCCTTCGCACAGGAGTACGTGGTGGCCCACGAATACGGCCACCACGTGCAGAACCTGCTGCACGTGCTGGGCCGCGCCCAGCAGGGCGCGCAGGGTGCGACGGGCAACAGCGTGCGCACCGAGCTGCAGGCCGACTGCTACGCCGGCGTGTGGGCCCACTACGCGTCCACGGTCAAGCAGGAGGGCACCGGAGTGACTTACCTGCAGCCGTTGAGCGACAAGGACATCAGCGATGCTTTGTCGGCCGCGAAATCGGTCGGCGACGACTGGATTCAGCGGCAGACAACCGGAACCACCAACCCCGAGTCCTGGACCCACGGCTCGTCGGAGCAACGACAGCACTGGTTCACCGTCGGGTATCAGAACGGTGATCCGAAGAAGTGCGATACCTACAGCGCTCCCGACCTCGGGTAGGACTCACCCGGTTTAAGCGCGGGTCAGCAACCCCTGCAACTCGGCGCGGCCCTGGTTGTCGAGCGGCAGCAGCGGCGCACGCGGATCCCCCGCCGGAAGCCCCAGCAGATCCAGGCCAGCCTTCACGGTGGTGGCCAGCCCGCCGGCGACGATGAACTCCAGCAGCGGCTTGAGGTCGTCGTAGATCGCCTGCGCCTTGTCGAGATCGCCCGCGCGCACCGCGTCATACAGGTCGAGGCACGGCTGGGGCCGCAGGTTGGGTGCGGCCGTGCACCAGCCGGAGGCGCCCGCGGTCAGCGCGTCGAGCACCAGCGGATTGCTGCCGTTGTAGAAGGGCAGCTGGCCGCCGGAGAGTTCGGCGATGCGCTGCATTCGGGACAGGTCGCCGGTGGATTCCTTGACCATGGTGACGTTGTCAACGGTGTCGAACATGTTGACCAGCAATTCAGGTCGCATGTCCACACCGCTGGTGGCCGGGTTGTTGTAGGCCATGATCGGGATGCCGATGGCGTCGCCGATGCTGCGGTAATGCTGGACGATCTCGCGTTCGGTCAGCTTCCAGTAGGACACCGGCAGCACCATCACCGCGTCGGCGCCGGCCTGTTGCGCATACCGGGCCCGCCGAATCGTCTTGGCGGTAGTCACATCTGACACACCCGCGACCACCGGCAGCCTGCCGTCGACGGTGGCGATGGTGGTGTCGACAACCGTGTCGAACTCGGACTCTTCCAGGTAAGCCAGTTCGCCGGTGCTGCCCAGCGGGGCGATCGCGTGGACTCCCGAGCCGACGAGCTTGTCGACCAGAGCGGCCAGCCGCTTGGTGTCGATCGTGTCGTCGCCGGCGAAAGGGGTTACCGGGTAGGCGAGTATTCCATGAAAGATGCCGTGGTTGTTCGGCTCTGGCACGGACAGGCTCCTTTGCGTCAGCTGGTCAAAACGTCGGGGTGATGGCGCAGGGCGCGGCGGGCGTAGTAGGCGAAGTTGGCTTTGCTGCGTGCGGGCGTCAGCGTCCAGTCGTGGGCCTCGCGGGCCAGCTGCTCCGGGAGTTCCTTGACGGTCCCCGCGGCCATGGCGGCCAATTGCAGTTTCGCGGCACGCTCTATCAGGATCGCCAGGGAGCAGGCCTCTTCAATGCTGGCACCGGCCACCACCTGGCCGTGATGCGCCAGCAGGGCCGCCTTCTTGTCGCCCAGGGCAGCGCTGATGATCTCCCCTTCCTCGTTGCCGACCGGAACACCCGGCCATTTCTCGAGGAACGCGCAGTCGTCGTAGAGCGGCGTGGTGTCCATGTGCGAGACGACCAGTGGGACTTCGAGCATCGACAGTGCCGCCACATGGAAGGGGTGGGTGTGCACGATGCACTGCACGTCCGGCCGCGCACGATAGATCCAGCTGTGAAAACGGTTGGCGGGGTTGGGCATTCCGTCCCCGTCAAGAACATTCAGGTCTTCGTCGACCACCAGCAGATTGTCTTCGGTGATCTCGTCAAACCCGAGACCCAGGCGCTGGGTGTAGTAAGTGCCCTCGACTTCCGCGCGGGCGGTGATTTGCCCCGCCAGCCCGGAGTCGTGCCCGCCGTCGAACAGCGCCCGGCAGGTCAGCGCCAGCTTCTGCCGGGTGGTCAATTGCGACTCGACCGTCTGGGCGGTCAGCTGCTCCTGAGACCGACGCATCAACTCGGACTTCGAATCGGTGAAGGTGGTTGCCATGAGGGCTCCCGGGTATCGCAGAATGTGTGACAGCTTTTGTGACACAATGGTAGCACTATAGGAAACTCTGTGTCATGAGGAGAAGCCGCCGGTGACCGCACTACTGCGCGCCGTCCGCAGACAACGTGGCCTCACTTTGGAGGGGCTCGCCGCGCAGACCGGGCTGACCAAGAGCTACCTGTCCAAGATCGAGCGCGGACAGAGCACACCGTCGATCGCTGTCGCCTTGAAGGTCGCGCGGGCCCTCGATGTCGATGTCGGGCGGCTGTTCTCCGACGAGGCCGCCGAAGAGAAGATCACCGTCGACCGAGCCGGGCCGGCCGACGGGCGATACCGGGCGCTAGCCTCGGCGCTGCTCGGAAAGTCCATGTCGCCGTTCGTCGTCCAGCCGACGGGTAACCCGTCAGACGATGCGCATGCCGAGCACACGGGTGATGAGTTCGTGTTCGTGCATGCCGGGACGATCGAGCTTCAGTACGGCGACCAGACCCTGAGGCTCGGCACTGGCGACAGCGCCTACTTCGATGCGTCGCTCCCCCACAAGATCCGGGGAATCGGTAGACAGCGCGCCGAAGTGGTCGTGGTTGCGTGCCGCTAGCCGATGGCTACCCGTTCAGCTACCAAGGCCGCGTCGAGCACGTCACGCCGGTAGTGGCGCTTTGCGTCGCCACCACCTGGCCGTCCACGGCGATCTCGCAGTGGAGTTCGGGAGTGGCTCCCGAGCCGCAGTCGGGCCAGTGACACCCGCCGCTGGCGGCGACGTACGCCCACTGGTTCGGGTTGGCCAGTGTCGTGGTGTAAACCAGCGGCTGGTCGGGGGTGAACGGCGTCTGCACGGTGTTCATGAACTGCGCTGAATTCGCGTTGAACGCCGCCTGGCTGGGCGGATCGCTGTTGATGTAGCGGACGTTGCCGGTCAGATTGCCGGTGCTGGTGATCGTGTAGGTCACCTGGTGTCCGGCCGGATCCGCGTGCGCGGCCGCCGGGGTTAACGCGACTGCGGCGACTCCGAGAGCCGCGGAAAATGTCGCCGCCGCAATCCCGCGTGTCACTTTGTGCACTTTGGTCATATCGAAAACGCTACCGGATTCGTTACCGAGGTCTTTCGCTGGCGCGAGGGTGCGCAGAATGCCGGGTTTTGCGGCGTGTCGGCGAACAAACGCGCACGCTCGCCGGTCAAAACAGCGTCTGCTGCAAAGGTTCCGGCACTGCGGCCGCTTCGGCCTGCGGCGACGACGGGCGCTGGTCACCGCCCAGCCGATACTTCGCGACCAGCGGCGCAGCTCGTTTGCGCAGCAGGTCGCGGTAGGCCGGCGGCAGATAAGCTCCGCGCCGGTACAACTCGCCGTAGTCCGCGACCAATTCCGGATGCGCACGAGCCAGCCATGACATGAACCAGCCGCGCGTCGAGCCCCGCAGATGCAGTCCGAAAACTGTTACGCCGGTGGCGCCGGCCGCCGCGATCTGGCCGAGCAGCCAGTCGAGGTGCTCAGTGGAATCCGTGAGATACGGCAACACTGGGGCGACCATCACGTGACAGTCCAGGCCGGCTTCGCGGATCGCGGTGACGAGCCGCAGTCGCGCCTGCGGCGTCGGAGTGCCCGGCTCGACGTCGCGGTGCAACTCCGCATCGCCGACCGCCAGTGACACCGCCACCGATATCGGCACCTGGCGGGTCGCTTCGGCGATCAGCGGCAGGTCCCGCCGCAGCAGGGTGCCCTTGGTCAGAATCGACAACGGCGTCCCGGATCCGGCGAGCGCACCAATGATGCCCGGCATCAGCGCGTAGCGGCCCTCGGCGCGCTGGTAGGGATCGGTGTTGGTGCCCAGCGCGACGGTTTCGCGCCGCCATGACGGCCGGTGCAGCTCGCGGCGCAGCACCTCGGCGACGTTGGTCTTCACCACCACCTGGGTGTCGAAGTCGTTGCCGCAGTTGAAGTCCAGGTATTCGTGGGTGGGGCGCGCGAAGCAATAGCGGCAGCCGTGCGAGCAGCCGCGGTAGCCGTTGACCGTGTACCGGAAGGGCAGTGCCGCCGCGTTGGGCACCTTGTTCAGCGCCGACTTGCACAACACCTCGTGGAAGGTGATGCCGTCAAAATGCGGCACGCGCACGCTACGGACGAAGCCGATGCGCTGCAGCCCCGGTAGCGCACCGTCGTCGACGGGCGCCCCGTTCACCGCGACAGCCTGGCCGGACCAGCGCATGTGTCTATTCGAACACCAGTTCGATACCCAAGTCAAGGTCTTCGGCAGATGCAGTACCTGGCTAAAGAGCACTTTAGCCAGGTAGGTGCCGACCGCTCCCCTTACTACGGCGCCGATTGCAAGAAACTCGCCAAGATTCTTTCAAGAGTCCTGTCGTACCTTGCCGCATTGTCGGCCACCATGACCGGCCTCGGAGCATGATGGGGCACATCCGCAAGAAAGGACTCATAAATGTCCCAGTACTGGTGGATCGTAGTCGCCATCGTGGTGATCTGCCTGATGGCGGGCATGACCGCGAGGAGCATCGCAAAAAGCCTGAGCGGACTCGATAAAAGAGAGAAGGCGGTAGTGCGTCGTGCGTGGGGGCCGTCGTCCTTTGTCAGCGACGGCGGCGGTGAACTCTTCTTCCTCGACTTCGTCGGGTTGAATTTGCTCGTAGCGTTGTGGTGGTTTGGCCATTACAAGCACCGCGCCGCCGTCAAGAAAGTCGTCGGCTTTGACCCGAGAGAACAGAACCGCATGGAGGGCGCCATCTTTTCGTTCTACGAGCTTCGCATCACTAGGACCGAGTTGATCAAGGGCTACGGGGAGAGTGCCCAGCGCATTCCGCTGCGAGGGCTCACCGCCGCGGTCACAAAGACCGACACTGTTGATATCACGATCAAAGGGCCAAACACGAAGTTCGTGTACTCCATTCCGAATGACGTTTTTGCCGGTGTCAACCTCAGGAGCGCGCGGCAGTTCGCCGCCCTCCTGAATTTCGAGGCGAGTCGCCGGCCCACACCGGCTCCGGCACAGCATCAAGACGGCTGTATGTGCGGAAGGTGCTGTCAGCAGCGTGTCGCCGCACCTCGACTATCCCGCGAAGACTTTCGAAAGTGAGATGTAAGAAATTGCCAGCATGTCCAGGTGCTACCGATTGGCGAAAGAACACTTCAGCCGAGACCCACATGACCACAATTTCGTACCGCCAGCGCGCCATGACAATCACAAAGCTCGCGCTGATCGCACCGGCGACTGTTACGGCAACGATTGGCCTGGCGGGCCCCGCATATGCAAATGATGAAATCGATTTTCGGTCTCCGTCAGGAGACATCCTTTGCGCCATGACACAGGGACATGACATCAACGACCCGGTGCACTACGGCAAAGGCGCTGTTGCCTGCCAGGTCTTGAATCACACCTATCCCCAACCACCTCTGGTGGACTGTCCTGTGGCGGGGCGTGAATACGATCTCGAGCAAGGGACCCCGGCATACCTGGGCTGTCAGGGAGGGGTGATCGTTGCTCCCCTGCCCCCGAAGTTCGACAACGGCCAAAGTTGGTCAGTCGGCACGATCACTTGCGACATTGCGCCACCAGGGGTGACGTGCACCGACAGCAGCACCGGTCACTTCCTCCGCCTCTCGCGCGATTCCTACCAGCTGGGATGATACGCAGCATCAGGGGCGCGGCGGTTCGTCCGGATGTGGCTAGAAGCCGTTGCCTTTCCAGCCCTAGAAGGCCCTGGTGGGGCCGATGACACCGGCACAAACATTTCAGGTTGGCTCACGATCCGTTTGTCCGATACGGGAAACGGGGAATGGGACCATTGGCCTGTGAATCAGGACGATCCCGAGAAGCGAATCGCCGGTCTGGAACATCGGCTCGCCGAGCAGAACCAACGCCGTTTCGTGGCAACCGTCATCCCGAGTGCCCGGCAGAGGTACGCCACCTTCGGATCGTTGTTTGCGGTGTCCGCGGTGTATCCCATTTCCCAGGAGTTCAAGGGCGGATTCGACCTACTGACTGATTACGGAACGTTCATCTTCCCCGCCATGTTGGTGGCGCTGGCCGTCCTGTGGGGCTTGGCGCTGCGTCGGCTCTTCATGAAGAAAGTCGTTCTCTGCGTAACGACCGACGGCCTGACCGTCGATCAGCGGCCGGGTGAGACTTTCTTGCTGCGTGATGCGGAGCTGGGTCAATGGCGAGGTGGCTGGGGGCGCGGCAGCTACCGGGCCGGCAGGGCGCTTTGCCTGACAGCGGGGTCGCACCGCTTCGTGCTCGCCGATGGGGATTCGCACCCCACCCGCGAAGTACCAATCGAAGGGCCGCAGGTCAAAGCCAAGCATCTCGACGCGTGGACGACGACCCCGGCCTTCGACGAGCTTCTCGCGATCGCAGACTCCGCTCCAGGCAAGCGCGGCTAGCTTTCCAACCGCGAAAGTACCTCGGCGACAACCGAATCGATAGCCACTGAAACCTGATCGCCGGTCGACAGGTCCTTCACCCCGACTGTGCCGGCTTCGAGATCACGGTCACCGGCGACCAGTGCGATACGGGCACCGGAACGGTCGGCCGCGCGCATCGCACCCTTGAGCCCGCGGTCGCCGTAGGCCAGGTCGACGCGGGCACCCGAACCCCGCAACTGCCTAGCCAGCACCGCCAGCCGCAACTTGGCCGCGTCGCTCAATGGCACCGCGAACACGTCGCACCGAGCCGAATCCCCCACGCTCTTGCCTTCGGCGCGAAGGGCTAACAGGGTCCGGTCGACTCCGATCCCAAACCCGATGCCGGACAGGTCTTGTCCGCCGAGTTGACGCATCAGCCCGTCGTAGCGGCCACCTCCGCCGATGCCGGATTGCGCGCCCAGGCCGTCGTGCACGAACTCGAAGGTGGTTTTGGTGTAGTAGTCCAGCCCGCGCACCATGCGCGGATTGATGACATAGGGCACCCCGAACGCGTCCAGGTGCGCCAGAACGGTGTCGAAATGCTGCTTGGCGGCATCGGACAAGTGGTCAAGCAGCACCGGCGCGTCGGCCGTCATCGCACGAACCGCGGGCCTCTTGTCGTCAAGCACCCGAAGCGGGTTGACCTGCGCGCGCCGTCGCGTCTCTTCGTCGAGGTCGAGCCCAAACAAGAACTCTTGCAACAACTCCCGGTATTGCGGACGGCAGGTGTCATCGCCCAGCGAGGTGAGTTCCAGCCGGAACCCATCGAGGCCCAAAGACCGGAACCCGGCGTCGGCTACCGCGATCACCTCGGCGTCCAGCGCCGGGTCGTCGACGCCGATCGCCTCGACGCCGACCTGCTGCATCTGACGGTAGCGGCCGGCCTGCGGACGCTCGTAACGGAAAAACGGGCCCGAATAACGCAATTTCAAGGGCAGGGCGCCGCGGTCGAGGCCGTGCTCGATCACCGCGCGCACCACCCCCGCAGTGCCCTCGGGCCGCAGTGTGAGCGAGCGGTCGCCGCGGTCGGTGAAGGTGTACATCTCCTTGGTCACCACGTCGGTGGACTCCCCTACGCCACGGGCAAACAGCGCGGTGTCCTCGAATATCGGGAGTTCGATGTGGCCGTAGCCGGCCCGTCGCGCCGCGGCCAACAGGCCGTCGCGCACCGCGACGAACTGTGCCGAGTCCGGCGGGACGTAGTCCGGTACCCCCTTAGGTGCCGAGAAGGCGTCCGTCACCGGCTACAGGCCTTCGAGGAACGGGTTGAGACGCCGCTCGGCGCCGATGGTGGTGGCGTTGCCATGTCCGGGTAGTACCACGGTCGTGTCGTCGAGCACCAATAGTTTGTCGACGATCGAGCGCAACAGATCGCGGCCGCTGCCGCCGAACAGGTCGGTGCGCCCGATCGAACGCTCGAACAGCGTGTCGCCGGAGAACACGACGTCCGCGCCGGTCTCGGCCGCCTGCAGGACCCGGAAGCAGACCGATCCGCGGGTGTGCCCCGGGGTGTGGTCGACGTTGACCGACACGGCGCCCAGGTCGATCTTGTCGCCGTCGCGGTCCAGCTCGACGACCTGCTTGGGCTCGCGGAAGAACGCGCCGGTGATCAGCTGCGCCATCCGCGGGCCCATGCCGTAGATGGGGTCTTTCAGCATGAACCGGTCCTCGGGATGGATGTAGGTGGGGCAGCCGAATGTGTCGGACACCTTCTGGGCAGACCACATGTGGTCGATGTGCCCGTGCGTGAGCAGTACCGCGGCCGGGGTCAGCCGATTTTCGTCGAGGATGCGCCGCAACTGGCCCATCGCACGTTGACCTGGGTCCACGACGACGGCGTCCGTTCCCGGCCGTTCGGCCAGCACGTAACAGTTGCAGGCCAGCAAGCCGGCGGGAAATCCCGTGATCAACACGCTTCCCAGTTTCCCATCCCCGGCCCCCGGCGACGGAGCGGGCCTTCCCGAAACCGTATGGAAAGATATCGGCCGTGCCGACCAACCAACAGCGACGTGCGACAGCCAAACGCAAACTCGAACGGCAGCTGGAGCGCCGCGCCAAGCAGGCCAAGAGGCGCCGGCAATTGACGATCATCGGTGCCTCGGTCGCGGCGCTGGCCGTGATCGCGGGGATAGTCGCGTTCGTGGTGGTCAACAAGAAAGACCACAAGAGCACCACGGCCGCTCCGACGAGTGGTACCACCAGCAGCGCGGCCCCGAGCAAACCGCTGGCTCCGCCGCTGCCGTCGTTCAAGGCGCCGGCCAACCTGGGAGCTAACTGCCAGTACCCACCGTCGCAAGACAAAGCCGCCAAGCCGGTCAAACCGCCGCGCTCCGGCAAGGTCCCGACCGATCAGGCGACCGTCAGCATCAGCATGGTCACCAGTCAGGGACATATCGGCCTGCTGCTGAACAATGCCCAATCACCCTGCACCGTCAACAGTTTCTACAGCCTGGTCAACCAGAAGTTCTTCGACGGCACCAAATGCCACCGGCTGACCACCGAACCCGGCCTGGCGGTGCTGCAATGTGGCGACCCGAAGGGCGACGGCAGCGGCGGACCCGGCTACCAGTTCGGCAACGAGTATCCCACCGATCAGTTCCCGCCCGACGACCCCAAGTTGCAGCAGAACGTCCTCTATCCGCGCGGTACCTTGGCCATGGCCCACAGCCGCGGACAGCACGACAACGGCAGCCAGTTCTTCCTGGTGTACAAGGATTCGGTGCTGCCGCCCGACTACACCGTGTTCGGCAAGATTCAGGATGACGGGCTGGCCACTCTGGACAAGATCGCCAAGGCCGGTGTCGTCGGCGGCGAGTCGGATGGACAGCCGGTCGCCGAGACGGTCATCACCTCGGTGCTTCCCGACTAGAGGCCGGCTAGAGAAAGCCAGTGGGCGCAACGTCATTTGGCCGGTACCAGCTTCTTGAACCGCTGGGCCGGGGCGGAATGGGTGAGGTGTACCGCGCACATGACACTGCCACCGAGCGCATCGTCGCGGTCAAGCTGCTGCCCGCGGACCTGGCCGGGGACCCGGCGTTCGAGATGCGATTCCGCCGCGAAGCACGCACGGCTGCTGCGCTCAACGATCCGCACGTAGTGCCCATCCACAACTATGGCGAAATCGACGGCCGGTTGTACGTCGACATGCGGCTGATCGAGGGACGTGATCTGGCCACGCTCATCGCAACCGAAGGCGGCCGACTGAGCCCCGAACGCGCCGTCGCGATCATCGAACAAGTCGCTGGCGCGCTCGATAGCGCGCACCAGGCGGGATTGGTCCATCGCGACGTCAAGCCGTCGAACATGTTGGTCACCGAGCGCGACTTCGCCTACCTCATCGACTTCGGAATCGCGCGCGCGAACACCGACACCGCCATGACGGGCACCGGTCACATGATCGGCACCTTGGCGTACATGGCCCCCGAACGCTTCAACGGCACAACGGATCCCACCGCCGACGTGTATTCGCTGGCCTGCGTGCTGCACGAGTGTTTGACCGGAGACAGGCCGTTCCCGGGTGACAGCTTCGAACAGCAGATCGCCGGCCACTTGACCGCTCCCGTTCCGCGGCCGTGCGCAAGATTCCCGGACATTCCGTCGGCCTTCGATGCGGTGATCGCGCGGGGCATGGCAAAAGACCCGCAGAACCGCTTCCAAACGGCGTCCGAATTCGCCGCTGCCGCACGAGCAGCCCTGACCAGCCCGCGTGGAACGCCGAATTCGAGCACGCCCCTGCAGGCGCCGACCCAACAAGCGCCACTGCCTGGCACCGCATCTCCGACTATTCGCACGCAGGCCGTTCGGCCCTGGCCGGCCGCGCCGCCGGTGCCCGCGAGACAGACCCGAAAGCGCTGGACGATCGTCGGCATCTCGGCTGCGACAGCTGTGATCGTCGCGATCGTGCTCATCGTCGCCCTCGGCGGTCACGACCAGACGAGCAGCTCCGCGGGCACGACGGCCAACGCCTCCTCGCAGGAGCCCAGCCCGACAGACCAGGTTGCAGCGCTGCCGCCGTTCCAGCCGTCGGCCAGCGTGGGCGCGAACTGCCAGTACCCGCCGTCGCAGTTTCCGGCCGCCAAACCCGTCAAGCCGCCGCGCTCCGGCAAGGTCCCAACCGAGCCGGCCACTGTAAGCGTCAGCATGATGACCAGTCAGGGAAATATCGGTCTGCTGCTGGCCAACAACGAATCCCCGTGCACGGTCAACAGTTTCGTCAGCCTGGCCACCCAAGGCTTTTTCAACGACACGAAGTGCCACCGGCTGACCACCGCGGCGGCGCTGGCGGTACTGCAATGCGGCGACCCGAAGACTGACGGGACCGGTGGTCCCGGCTACCAGTTTGCAAACGAGTACCCCACCGACCAGTACCCGCCGAGTGACCCCAAATTGCAGGAAACTGTCGTGTATCCACGCGGCACGCTGGCGATGGCCCGCAGCAACCAACCGAACAGCAATGGCAGCCAGTCCTTTCTGGTCTACCGCGACTCGAGACTGCCGCCGGACTACACCGTCTTCGGCAAGGTTCAGGACGACGGGCTGGCCACCCTGGACAAGATCGCCACGGCCGGCGTTGCCGGCGGCGGCACAGACGGCAAGCCGGCGGCCGAAGTGACCATCAAGTCGGTGCTTCTCGACTAAGCGGACCTCACCCGTCCCACTTGTCCCATACGGCATATGGTCGTTGGGTGGCGACCCCACGCTCATTCGGGCGATATCAACTACAGGGAGTGTTGGGCCGCGGCGGTATGGGGCACGTCTACCGCGCCTATGACACCACCACCGGCCGGGTAGTGGCTCTCAAGGTGCTCCCCCAGCACGTGGCGGAGGACCGCGAGTTTCAGCAGCGATTCCGGCGCGAGGCCCGCACGGCCGCAAGCCTCAACGACCCCAACATCGTGCCCATTCATGGCTTCGGCGAGATCAACGGCCAACTCTATGTCGACATGCGGTTGATCGAGGGCCGGGATCTGGCCAGGTACATCGTCGAAAATGGTGGACGGCTGAACCTCTCGCAATCAGTCGCGGTGGTCGAACAGGTCGCGGCCGCACTGGATAGCGCCCACCGCGTGGGCCTGATACACCGCGATGTCAAGCCGTCGAACATTCTGGTCGCCAACGCGCGGGACTTCGTATACCTCATCGACTTCGGGCTCGCCCGCTCCGCGAAGGACACCGCGCTGACCCGCAGCGGCGAGGCCATGGGGACTTTGGATTACATGGCCCCCGAACGCTTCTGGGGCACAGCGGATCTGCGCGCCGACGTGTACTCCCTGGCCTGCGTACTGTACGAGTGCTTGACCGGACGCCGCCCCTTCCCCGGCGGCAGCGTCGAAGAACAGCTCAGGTGTCACATGGACGTCCCGCCGCCGCGACCGTCGACCATGGCACCGGGCATACCCCCCGCGTTCGACGAGGTGATCGGCCGGGGCATGGCCAAGGACCCCGCCCAGCGGTACCAGACCGCGCCGGCGCTCGCCCACGCGGCCAAAGCGGCATTGGCAAGTGCACCCGTGTCGCGCGTACCGCCGCTACCGCAAGCGCCCACCCAGCACGCCCCACTGCCGCATGGGCGACCATCGACGCGCAGACCCGCAATCCTGACCACGGCTCTGGTCGCCGGGCCCATCCTGGCGCTGGTCGCGGTGATCGTCCTGGTCGCCGTGCTCGCGACGCACCACGACAAGGCCGCGACCGGCACGGGAGCGACGACGTCGACCGCGACGACCGATTCGACCGAACCGTCGTCGCACGTGCCGCCGCTGCCTCCGTTCCACCCTCCGACCGACCTGGGTGACAACTGCCAGTACCCGCCGGCCCCTGAGCCGGACGCCAAGCAGGCCAAACCGCCGCGAGCGGGCAAAGTGGCCACCAAGCCGGTCCAGGTCAATGTCAGCATGATGACCGACCAAGACGAGATCGGGCTGAACCTCGACAACGGCAAATCGCCGTGCACGGTAAACAGCTTCCTCAGCTTGGCGCAGCAGGGATTTTTCGACGGCACTCGTTGCCTTCGGTTGACCAACTCGCCGACGTTCGGTGTGCTGCAATGCGGCGCCCCGAACAGCGACGGAACCGGTGGCCCCGGCTACCACTTCGATGACGAATATCCCACCTACCAGTACGAACCCGGCGATCCGGCGTTACATCGGCCGGTTCTCTACCCACGCGGGACGGTGGCGATGTGGAACAAAGAACCAAACAGCAACGGCAGCCAGTTCTTCCTGGTCTATCGGGACTCCGAGCTACCGCCGCAGTACACGGTTTTCGGCAGGATCGACCCGTCGGGCCTGGCCATCGTCGACATGATCGCCAAAGCCGGCGTCGTCGGAGGCCGAGAGGACGGAGTTGCGGTCACGCCGTTGACGATCAAGTCGGTGCGGCAGGACTGAGGGGATGAACGAGCGTCACGCCGCAGACGTCACGCGGTAGACGTCGTAGACGCCCTCCACATTCCGGACGACGTTGAGCAGGTGCCCGAGATGCTTGGGGTCGCCCATCTCGAAGGTGAACCGGCTGATCGCCACCCGGTCGCCCGAAGTGGTGACCGAGGCGGACAGGATGTTGACCTTCTCGTCGGCCAGCACGCGGGTCACGTCCGACAGCAGACGGTGCCGGTCGAGCGCCTCGACCTGGATCGCCACCAGGAACACCGACGACGGCGACGGCGCCCAGTGCACCTCGATGATCCGCTCGGCCTGCTGCTGCAAGGACGCGGCGTTGGTGCAGTCGGTGCGATGCACACTGACGCCGCCGCCGCGGGTGACGAAGCCCATGATCTGGTCGCCGGGCACCGGCGTGCAGCACTTGGCGAGCTTGGTCAGCACGCCCGGGGCGCCCGGTACTGAGACTCCGACGTCTTCGTTGCTGCGCGGGCGGCGCAGCATGGTCGCGGGCGTGGACCGCTCGGCAAGCTCCTCTTCGGCCTGGTCGATGCCGCCGAGCTCGGCCAGCAGGCGCTGCGCGACGTGCCGGGCCGATACATGCCCCTCACCGATCGCGGTGTAGAGCGCGGACACGTCAGTGTAGTGCAGCTCCCGGGCCACGGCCCCCATTGACTCGCCATTCACCAAGCGCTGCAATGGAAGTCCGCCCCGGCGTACCTCCCGGGCCATGACGTCCTTGCCGGCCTCCAGCGCCTCCTCGCGCCGCTCCTTGGCGAACCACTGCCGGATCTTCGTCTTGGCGCGCGGTGATACCACGAACTGCTGCCAGTCCCGCGACGGCCCGGCATTGGGCGCCTTGGACGTGAAAACCTCTACGACTTCGCCGTTTTCCAGCTTGCGCTCCAGTGCCACCAGCCGGCCGTTGACCCTGGCGCCGATGCAGCGGTGGCCGACCTCGGTGTGCACCGCGTAAGCGAAGTCCACCGGCGTGGATCCGGTCGGCAGTGTGATGACGTCACCCTTGGGGGTGAACACGAAAAGTTCTTGTACCGCAAGGTCGTAACGCAGCGACTCCAGGAACTCGCCGGGGTCGGCGGCCTCCCGCTGCCAGTCGAGCAGCTGACGCATCCAGGCCATGTCGTCGATCTCGGCGGCGGCATGCGGGTGCGGAACCCCGTTGCGGCCCTTGGCTTCTTTGTAGCGCCAGTGCGCGGCGATGCCGTATTCGGCGGTGCGGTGCATGTCGCGGGTGCGGATCTGCACCTCCAGTGGTTTGCCTTCCGGCCCGACGACCGTGGTGTGCAGCGACTGGTAGACACCGTATCGAGGCTGGGCGATGTAGTCCTTGAACCGTCCGGCCATCGGCTGCCACAGCGAATGCACTACGCCCACAGCGGCATAACAGTCCCGGATTTCGTCGCACAGGATGCGAATGCCGACCAGGTCGTGGATGTCGTCGAAGTCGCGGCCCTTGACGATCATCTTCTGATAGATCGACCAGTAGTGCTTGGGACGACCCTCCACTGTCGCCTTGATCTTCGATGCGCTGAGAGTGTTGTCGATCTCGGTGCGGACCTTGGCAAGGTAGGTGTCGCGGGACGGTGCGCGGCCGGCGACCAGCCGAACGATCTCTTCGTACTTCTTGGGGTGCAGGATCGCGAAGGACAGGTCCTCCAGCTCCCACTTAACGCTGGCCATACCCAGCCGATGCGCCAGCGGCGCAATCACTTCCAGCGTCTCGCGGGCCTTGCGCGCCTGCTTTTCCGGCGGCAAAAAGCGCATGGTGCGCATGTTGTGCAGCCGGTCGGCCACCTTGATCACCAGGACCCGCGGATCGCGGGCCATCGCGGTGATCATCTTGCGGATGGTCTCGCCTTCGGCGGCACTGCCCAGCACGACGCGGTCCAGCTTGGTCACGCCGTCGACGAGATGGCCTACCTCTTCGCCGAATTCCTCGGACAGCGCCTCGAGCGTGTACCCAGTGTCCTCGACGGTGTCGTGCAGCAGCGCTGCGACCAGTGTGGTGGTGTCCATGCCGAGCTCGGCCAGGATGTTGGCGACGGCCAGCGGGTGGGTGATGTAGGGATCGCCGGAATGTCGCAACTGGGTGGCGTGTCGCTGGTCGGCGACCTCGAAGGCCCGCTGCAGCATCGACAGGTTCGCCTTGGGATAGATCTCGCGGTGCACCGCCACCAGCGGTTCGAGCACGGGATTGGTGGCGCCGCTGCGGGCGGTCATCCGTCGGGCCAGCCGGGCCCGCACCCGGCGGGACGCGCTGCTGGTGGTCTTGAGCGTTTCTACCGCCGGCTCGGCTGCTTCGGCGGCGGGGTCGACAACCGCCGGGGTTTCCGTGGGAGGTTCGGCGGGCGGCGCAGCAACGGCTTGCGCTGTGCTCTGGTCATCCGCCACTTCAACCTCCGAAAGTCGCCTCCGCCCCTCGAGGATATCGCTGAACCCGATTCTTTAGGCGAGGCTCAGGCTGTGCACGGTCATTGGAGCGAGCGCCTCGCGACCGCCCAGCGCCTGAAGTTCCACGAGCACCGCGGCCGCGAGCACATTGGCCCCGGCGCGCTCGAGCAACCGCCGCGCCGCACCGAGGGTGCCACCGGTGGCCAGCACGTCGTCGATGATCACGATGCTGCGTCCCCGCAGGTCGAGGCCATCGGCGGGAATCTCCATCGCGGCGTCCCCGTATTCCCTGGTGTAGTGCTCGCTGAGCACCGGCGGCGGCAGCTTGCCGCTTTTACGGATGGACAACACGCCGGTGCCGAGCCGGACGGCGACGGCCGCCGCCACCAGTGACCCGCGGGATTCGATGCCGGCCACCAACTCGGCTTCGGATGCGATGCCGGCCAGCGCGACGGTCACCGCCGCCATGCCGTCCCGATCGACGAACAGCGGGGTGAGGTCCTTGAACTGCACGCCGGGCTTCGGAAAGTCCGCGACATCGCGGGTCAACGAGGCGATGAGCTGGGCCACGGGGGCGTCATGTTCGGCACCCATCACCGCACCGTCATTGCATCAGGGCCCATCTGTCCATGTTCCAGCCCGCGCCCCAGCGGGTCGGATTCTTGCTCACTGCGTACATTTTCTTCGACATCAACAGCGTGCGCTGTTGCCGGTACAGCGGCAACGTCGGCATGTCGCCCCAGAGTATGGGCGCGCTGTCGGTCAGCAGCCTGACCCGCTCGGCCGGATCGGCCGACACCGCCAGCGCGTTGATATTGCCGTCGATCTGGGGGTTGGCGTAGCCGGAGAGGTTGTTTCCGTTGCCACTGTGCAGCGTGTAGGCGTCCATCGCCGAAGATCCGCTGGATCCGCTGCCGGTGGCTCCGCCGGTGCTGGCCAACAGCACGTCGATCTTTCCGTCCCGCAGCGCCTGCGGTCCCGGGGAGTCGATGGCGACGCCGGTCACGGTGATGCCCGCCGCGGCACAGGACTTGGCGATCGTGCCGACCGAGGCCGCCAGCCGGGCGTTGGGCCCCTGGTAGCCGAGCCGCACCGCCAGCGGCGCGCCGTTAAGCGAATTGCGGGCCGCGACGGGATCCGCCTTGCTGAATTGGCCGGCCTGCGCGGCCCCGTCGGCCTGCGAGATGGCATCGTCGGACACCGGCGCCAGCCGCGAGTTGGCGATGGGCACTCCCGCGTCTCTGGCGATCACGTCGCGCGGGGTACACAGCGCGAACGCGCGTCGCTCACGAGCCAGCGCGAGTGGTCCCTGCAGCGCGAAGATCAGCTGCTCGATGCCGGCCGAGGGCGAATCGATGCGCTCGTAGTTGTCCGGGGTGGCCAGCGATCCCGACGACCCGGCCGCGACGTCGACCACGTCCACGTTGCGGTGGTTGACCCGGTCCTGGATGTCGGGTCCCTGCGACCGCACGGTGATCCGCTTGGTGACCGCCTTAGGGCCCCACCAGCGATCGTTGGCGGTAAGCACCACGGCGCCACCGTCCAGGACCGATTCGATCTTGTACGGGCCCGACGACGGGAAACGCTTGAGAATCTCGTCGGCTTTGAGACCGGGCTTGAGATCCCACATGGTGTTCCACAGCTTGCCGATCTCGTTCACCAGCTGGATTTTGTTGCCCAGCAGCGCCGCCGTCACGTCGATCTTCAGCTGGTCGGCGATGACGTGCGACGGCGTCATCGTGGTCGCGGCGAAGAGCTGCGCGTAGTCGACCACGCTGCGGTCCGGGACGAACGACACCCGGGCCTTCTTCTGCCCGGGTATGCACTCGATGTTGGCGATGTCGACGTAGCCGGCTCGGGTGGCGGCTTCGAAGATGGGGAACTTGCCGGATTGGGCGGCCCAGGTGAGCACCAGGTCGTCGCAGGTCACGGGCTTGCCGTCGGAGTAGACGGCGTTGTCGGCGATCTGATAGTCGAGCACCAGCGGCGCGCCGCCCACCACGGAGACGGTGCCGAAGTCGTGATCGGCAACGACCTGCCCGTCGGGGCCGTGATAGCCGAAGCCGGTGAGCGTGCGGGCAAACGCCTGCGCGCCGGCAGACGCGGCACCGACGACGGTGTTGGTGTTGTAGGTGCTCAGCGCGCCGTCGACGACGTAGTCGATGTGTCCCGCGGCGCTGCTGGAACACGCCGTCAGCGTGAAAGTTGCCGTCAGAGTCGCCGTCAGACCAGCGAGTGTCCACCGGTAACCGGCCATCGTGAGCAGCCTTGTCTAACGCCGGCCGGCGTTTCGTTTGCCAGTGGGACGCCGGGTGCCGGTGGGCCGCACCGGACGCGCACCGGGCGCCGGCTTGTTCGACGCCGCGGCCTTGGTGGCGGTGGCATCCGGCTTTGAAATGGCTTCCGTGACGGCCTCGGTGGTCGCGTCCGCCGCGTCGTCGTCAGCAGCGGGCTTGGTCTCTTTCTCGGTTTTGTCGGTCTCGTCTTTAGCACTTGCCTTTGACGAACCGGGGCTTCGCCGTCTGGTGACCCGGCGGCTGTGGGTGCGTACCAGTTCCGTGCGCTCGCGCAGGCTGACCAGCAGCGGGGTGGCGAAAAAGATCGACGAGTAGGTGCCCACCAGGATCCCGACCAGCTGCACCAGCGCCAAGTCCTTCAGCGTGCCCACGCCGAGCAGCCATACCGCAACCACCATCAACGCCAGGATCGGCAGCACCGAGATCAGGCTGGTGTTGATCGAGCGCATGAACGTCTGGTTGATCGCCAGGTTGGCCTGCTCGGCGAAGGTGCGACGGGTGGTGTGCTGGAAGCCGTGGGTGTTCTCCTCGACCTTGTCGAACACGATGACGGTGTCGTAGAGGGAAAAGCCGAGGATTGTCAGCAGGCCGATGACCGTCGCCGGGCTGACCTCGAAGCCCACCAGTGAGTACACGCCGGCGGTGACGGTCAGGTCGAAGAGCATGGTCGTCAGCGCGGAGATAGCCATGTACCGCTCGTACCGCACCGTGATGTAGACACTGACCAGCGCCAGGAACACCACCAGCGCGATCAGCGCCTTCTTGGTGATCTGTCCGCCCCAGGTCTCCGATACGGCCGAGTCGCTGATCGCCTGCTTGCTCGGCTTGCCGTCGGCGCCCTTGGGCTGGAAGGCGTCGAACAACGCGGTTTTCAGCTTGGCCGTCTGGTCGTTGGTCAGGGTCTCCGAACGAATCTGCACCGTTGCCGAGGCGCCGCTGCCGACAATGACGACCGATTCGGCGTCACGGCCGATGACCTTCCGGAAAACATCCTGTACCTGGGTGGTCTGAGCTCCGCCTTTCCCGCCCGTGACGGGCATGGACACCTTGGTGCCACCATTGAAATCGATCCCGAACGTGAAGCCGCGCAACAGGATGCTGAGGATCGCGACGGCGACGATCGCACCGCTAATGCCGTACCAGAGTCGGCGCCGTCCGACTACCTCGAACGCGCCGGTCCCGGTATAGAGCCGGGACAGAAGGTTGTGGTGGGGCAACTGAGTGCGTGGTTGGCGCGCAACCACCGTGGGGGCCGCGGCGTCTGATTCGGTGAGTTCGACCGCGGTCGCGGTCGTCTTAGCCGTCTTGGCCGGCGCGGCGGGCTTCGTCGTGGTCTGTTCTGACGCCGATTTCGTGGCCGGTTTCGAGGCTGGCTTCGCGGCTGGCTTGCCGACCGGCTTCGCGACCGATTTCGCGGCCTTCTGAGGGGCGGGTGTTGCGCCCTTTTTTCGGGCCTGACTCGGGGTCTTTTTCGGGGCCTGACTTGAGGCCTTTCGGGTGGCTTCTATTGGCGGCGCGCTGGTTGCCGCCTTGCTGTCGGACCCGCCTAACGCCGCCCGGGCAGCTTGCGCAAGCTCTGATGCCGTTGCGTAGCGCTCGTCAGGTTCCTTGGCCATGCCCCGTGCGATCACCGCATCAAAGCCCTCCGGTATGTCCGAAGAAACGCTCGACGGACGGGGCAATTCACCGGTGAGGTGTCCGGCGATCTGCTGTTCCATGCTGTCTCCGGGATACGGCCGCTCTCCGGTCAGGCACTCATACAGCACGCACGCCAGTGAATAGACGTCCGATGAGGCATCGGCTGTTCCGTTGAACCGCTCTGGCGCCATATACGCGAAGGTGCCTACGGTGTGCCCGGTGCCGGTCATGGCGGTGTCGGCGGCGGCACGCGCGATTCCGAAATCGATCAGGTAGGCGAAATCGCGCGAGGTCATCAGAATGTTCGACGGCTTGACGTCGCGATGTACCAACCCTGCTTCGTGGGCCGTATCCAACGCCGACGCGACCTGCTCGATCACCCCAACGGCACGTGCCGGACTTAGTTTGCCGCCTTCGTCAGAGATGAGCCTCGCCAGATCGCGGCCTTCGATCAGCCGCATGTCCACGTACAACTGGTCGTCGATCTCGCCGTAACTGTGAATGGGAACCACATGCGGGTCGTTCAAGGCAGCTGCTGTGCGTGCCTCACGACGAAAGCGCCTTTGAAAGTCCGGGTCTTCGGCGAGATGCGTCGGGAGCACCTTGACGGCCACGATTCGGTCGGTTTCGCTGTCATAGGCGCGGAACACCTCGCCCATGCCGCCGCGGCCTAACAATTCGCGAAATTCGTATCGGCCGAAAGACCTGATCGTCTGCGATTCAGATGCCATCGGTCACACCCGTTCCGTCGATTGGGCCGAGGCCCGGCGTTCGCGGGCAACCTGCTGAACCGCGCCCAGCCCGTTGTACGCCGGTTTCGACAGGGTCGACGACTTGGAGGCCAGGTACACCAGCGGCCAGGTCACCAGGAACACCACCACCAGGTCGAGGATCGTGGTGAGACCCAGCGTGAAGGCGAACCCCTTCACCTCGCCGATCGCCAGGAAGTACAGCACCGCGGCGGCCAGGAACGTGACGGCGTTGCCCGAAACGATCGTCTTGCGGGCCCGCGTCCAACCTCGGGGAACGGCCGACCGGAACGAACGGCCTTCGCGGATCTCGTCTTTAATGCGTTCGAAGAAGACGACGAACGAGTCCGCCGTCGTGCCGATACCGATAATCAGACCCGCGATACCGGCCAGGTCGAGGGTGTAGTTGATATATCGGCCCAGCAGCACCAGGATCGCGAAAACCATTGCGCCGGAAGCGATCAGTGACAACGCGGTGAGCAGGCCGAGCACCCGGTAATACACCAGCGAATACAGCAGCACCAGGATCAACCCGATCCCACCCGCGATCAGGCCGGCTCGCAGTGACGTCAATCCCAGTGTGGCCGAGACCGTTTGGGCCTCGGATGCTTCGAAGGACAGCGGCAACGAACCGTACTTCAGCACATTGGCCAGTTGACGCGCGGTCGAGGCGGTGAACGGCGGATCACCACCGTTGATCTGGGTTCGTCCGCCGGGGATTGCTTCCTGAATCACCGGAGCACTGACGACCTGCGAGTCCAGGGTGAACGCAGTCTGGGTGCCGACGTGAGCAGTGGTGAAATCAGCCCAGACACTCGCCGCGCCGGACTTGAATTGCACGTCCACGACGTAGCCCAGGCCGCGCTGGTTCATGCCCGACGACGCATCCTGGATCTGGTCGCCGCTGATGATCGACGGAGCCAGCAGATACGCCACCTTATGGTCGGTCGAACATGTCACCAAAGGCAGCTTCGGGTCGTCGTTGCCGGCCAGGATGTCGGTTTTGTCGCACTGGGTGGACTGATAGCGCAACGCCAGCAACTGAACGTACTGCTGGGTGCTCTGCCGCCAGCCCTTCTCCTCGGTAATGCGATCCGCGAGTTCCTTGCGTGGATCGGGCGGAGCGGGCTGTTCACCCGGCGGCGCCTCGGCCGCCGGCGGTGCCCCGGTTGCCGGCGCGGGTGCCGGGGCCGGGCTGGGCGCGGGTGTCGGGTCCTGGGGGTAGGGCCGCGGTTGCGGCGCGGGCTGCCCACTGGGCGCGGGCCCGCTGGGCGCAGGCTGCTCACCAGGGGCGGGCTGCCCGCTGGGCGCCGGTCCGGCGGGCTGCTTGGGCTTCGCCGGCTCTTTGGGCTGCGCCGGAACCGACTGGATCACCGGGCGGATGTACAGCCGCGCGGTCTGTCCCAGGTTGCGTGCCTCGTTACCGTCGTTGCCGGGCACGGTGATGATCAGGTTGTCGCCGTCGACGACGACCTCGGAACCGGAGACGCCAAGCCCGTTGACTCGCGAGCTGATGATCTGCTGCGCCTGTGCCAAGGCCTCACGGCTCGGGCGGGAGCCGTCCGGCGTGCGCGCAGTCAGCGTGACGCGGGTACCGCCTTGCAGGTCGATGCCGAGCTTGGGGGCGGCTTTCTGGTCGTCGGTGAAAAAGACCAGGAGATACGCCCCGACGAGCAGAAGCAGAAACCCCGACAGGTAGCGGGCAGGGTGCACCGGCGCCGAAGACGATGCCACGTTGCTTGTATCTCCTTGCGAATCGGTTATCAGCCACGACGGAGCCTCCGAAAAGACTACGTGTCGCGTCCACCTGCCCTTCGGGCAAGCGGTTAATCGGCCAGTCCTGGGTCAGGAATCCTTGCTCGCGCGACTCTCGGTCACCGCTGCGTCTGGTTCGTCGGCTTCCTCTATTTGGTGGTCGGCTTCCAATGTCACGTCGTCCAGATCGTCCGCGTCGTCGAGATCGGGTTCGTCGGGCAGGATCCGGTCGCGGATCGCCAGCTTCATCCAGGTAGTCACCACTCCGGGCGCTATCTCGAGGTCGACGGTGTCGTCGGTGATGGCGGTGACGGTCGCTTCCAGGCCCGACGTGGTGTGCACCCGGTCCCCCGGCTTCAACGAGTCGTGTAAGTCGATCGTGGCTTGCATGGTGCGGCGCTGGCGGCGCGACGCGAACCACATGAACCCACCCATGATGAGCAGGAACGGCAGGAATACAACCAAACTCTCCATCAACGCGCCTATCTTTCGGTACCTCGTTAACCGTCCAGTGTGCCCGTCCAGTCTGGCAGGCCCGGCGGCGAGCCGTTGATCGCCCGCTGGAGCCGCGCTGGGAGCCGGCTAACGGCTAGGCTTTATTCGCGCTTTCTTTGGGGCCCAAAAAGCTGTAGCGGGCACGCCCGCGGTGAGGAGAATTTAGTGGCCAGCCTCGAGCAGAATCGCCATCTGGCCACCGAAATCCCCGGTCCCGCATCGCTGGAACTGACCAAACGCCGAGTGGCGGCGGTGTCGCATGGCGTGGGCATCACCATGCCGGTGTTTGTGACCCGCGCCGCCGGCGGCATCCTGGAGGACGTCGATGGGAACCGGCTGATCGACCTCGGTTCGGGGATCGCCGTCACCACCATCGGCAGTTCCTCGCCACGCGTGGTGGACGCGGTCCGCGAACAGGTGGCCGAGTTCACCCACACCTGCTTCATGGTGACGCCGTACGAGGAATACGTCGCCGTCGCCGAGGAGCTCAACCGGATAACCCCGGGCAGCGGCGAGAAGCGGTCGGTCCTATTCAACTCCGGCGCCGAGGCGGTCGAGAACGCCATCAAGGCCGCCCGCTCGTATACCCACAAGACCGCCGTAGTGGCGTTCGACCACGCCTACCACGGCCGCACCAACCTGGCGATGGCTCTCACCGCCAAGTCCATGCCCTACAAGAGCGGCTTCGGCCCGTTCGCACCGGAGATCTACCGGGCTCCGCTGTCCTATCCGTACCGCGACGGCCTGGTCGACAAGGAGCTGGCCACCGACGGTGAACTGGCCGCGGTCCGGACCATCGGCTTCATCGAAAACCAGGTGGGCGCCGACAATCTGGCCGCTATCATCATCGAGCCAATCCAAGGCGAAGGCGGCTTCATCGTTCCGGCTGAGGGGTTCCTGGCCGCCCTGCTGGGCTGGTGCCGAGACAACAATGTGGTGTTCATCGCCGACGAGGTGCAAACCGGGTTTGCGCGCACCGGTGCGATGTTCGCCTGTGAGCACGAAGGCATCGAGCCTGATCTGATCGTCACCGCGAAAGGCATTGCCGACGGGTTGCCGCTGTCGGCGGTGACCGGCCGGGCCGAAATCATGGACGCCCCGCACACCAGTGGCCTGGGCGGCACCTTCGGCGGCAACCCGGTCTGCTGCGCGGCGGCCCTGGCCACCATCGAGACCATCGAACGCGATGGCCTGATCGAGCGGGCCCAGCAGATCGAACGGCTGATGATGGACCGGCTGACGCGTTTGCAGGCCGCCGACGACCGGATCGGCGACGTGCGGGGACGCGGCGCGATGATCGCCATCGAGCTGGTGAAGTCCGGGACCGCCGACCCCGACCCCGACTTGACCTTCAGGCTGACCACCGCGATCCACGCCGCGGGCGTTATCGTCTTGAGCTGCGGCATGTTCGGCAACATCATCCGGCTGCTGCCCCCGCTGACCATCAGCGACGAGCTCTTGGCCGAAGGCCTGGACGTGCTGGCCGAGCGGCTGGGCGAGCTCTAGACCGCGGGCGAAGCGCTCCAGAAGTCGGCCAGCGTTCGGTCGATCAGTTCGGCATCGAGCAACAGCGGCGCCACTCGGGCGCTGCCGGACACCACGGCGGTGCGCGCGTTGGGCATCGCGGCGCAGGCGGCCTCGGCCTGGTGCAGCGGCCAGCCTTCGTCGTCGTCGCGGGCGGCCAGCATCAGGGTCGGGGCAACGATGCGTGGCAGACGATCGCTGAGATCCGGCCGCTTCAGCATCATGGAGCGCATCGCGTGATACATGCCGGATCGGTCGGCCTGCCGGAACGCGTCGATGACGAGGTCAGCCAGATTCGGTTGCGCTGCTGTGGCTTCGGGCCCCAGCAGGGAGTCGGCGAGCGCATCGCACAAGAACCGCGTCGGGCCCGACAAGCGGTACAGCGCCACCAGCGGCCAGGCCTTCGTCCAGCGGAATCGGGCGCTCAGCGCCGGCACCGGGGTTCCGATGGTGGTCAGCGTGCGGATGCGCTGCGGTTGGGTCGCGGCCAGCAGAAGCCCGATGTGTCCGCCCCACGCGTTGCCGACCCAGTCGACCGGGTCGTCGATGCCGAGTTCGTCCAGCGCCACGGCGGCGGCCTCGGTGCACTCGTCGAAGGTGAAGTCGCGGCTGACGGGTTCACTTCTGCCATGGGAAGGCCCGTCGATCGCGACCACCGTCCGTTGCCGCGCCAGTGAGTCGAGCAGCGGTCCCCAGGACCAGGAGTCGACGAAGAGGCTGTGCCATAGCACCGCGGTCGGCCCGGTCCCCCTGCGTCGCACATGCAGCCGGCCGAGTGTGGTGCGAACGAAATCGTCATCGCGGATACCCATGACACTCTCCAATTTACTTCGGAACCCGAAACTTCGGTATCCGTAGTATCGTCTGCACGCATGGCGGCGTCAAGCAACTTGCCGGCGAACCGGCAGGCGGTGGGTCAGCTGTTGGTGAGGTTGACGCGGGAATTTCGCCGGGACCTGGCCGCGCCGCGCGCCGAGCGCGGCTACGCCGACATTCGGGACCCGCACCTGCAGATCTTCGGCAACATCCGAACCGGCAGCATCCGCCTCACCGAGCTGGCCGCGCGGGCCCAGCTCAGCCTCGCGGCGACCTCGGAACTGGTGAACGACCTTGCTGCGCTCGGATATCTGACCCGGCGACCCGATCCCGAGGACGGACGGGCCAAGCTCATCGAACTCACCGATCGCGGACGACACCTGCTCGCCGACGCGGGCGAGCGGGTGGCCGATATCGAGGCCCGGTGGTCGGAATTGGTGGGTGCCAAGGATTTCGCGCACATGTGCGCCACCATGCAACGGCTGCTCGACGCACTCGATCCCGAAGACTCCCGCCGCTGACCCGCCGCGGGGTACTCAGAGCCGATTTTCAGGGGTAGGCTATCGAGGAATACCATTAGCTTGGGTAACGTTCTATTGGTCTGCGCAGTGTGGCGCAAGAACCCCTATTTCTCAGTAATTCTAGGAACTGTCATGTCGACTATTACTCGCGACCAGCGGCTCGAACGCCGCATCGAGGACCTGACCGCCAACGACCCACAGTTCGCCGCCGCCAGGCCCGACCCGGCGATTGCCGAAGCCCTGGCGCAGCCCAGCCTGAGACTGCCGCAGATCGTCCAGACCGCGCTGGACGGCTATGCCGACCGCCCGGCTCTGGGCCAGCGCGCCGTGGAGTTCGTCAAGGACCCGAAGACCGGACGCACCGTTCAAGAGATGCTCCCCCGCTTCGAGACCATTACTTACCGTGAGTTGGGCGAGCGGGTCGGCGCCCTGGCGCGCGCGCTGACCGCCGATTCGGTGCGGGCCGGAGACAGGGTCGCCGTAATGGGTTTCAACAGCGTCGACTTCACCACCATCGATGTGGCGCTGGCCCAGATCAGTGCCGTGGCGGTTCCGTTGCAGACCAGCGCGGCCCTCACGCAGCTGCAGCCGATCGTGGCCGAGACCGAGCCGACCGTCATCGCGGCGAGCGTGAACCAGCTGCACGAGGCCGTCGAGCTGATCCTGAGCGGCCTGGAAAGCGGCACGCCCCCGGCCAAGCTGGTGGTGTTCGACTACCACCCCGAGGTCGACGACCAGCGCGAGGCCGTCGAGGCCGCCGGCGCACGCTTGACGGACACCGCGGTGAGTGTGGAGATCCTGGCCGACGTGCTGGACCGCGGAAGGGCGCTGCCGCCCGTTTCTGAGCCGGTCGCCGCGCCCGACGACCCAGACCCGTTGGCGCTGCTCATCTACACCTCGGGCAGCACCGGCGCACCCAAAGGTGCGATGTACCCGCAGCGCAACGTTGGCAAGATGTGGTGCAGGTCGAGCAAGAACTGGTTCGGCGAAAGCGCCGCGTCGATCACCCTCAACTTCATGCCGATGAGCCACGTCATGGGACGCGGGATCCTCTACGGGACGCTCGGCAACGGCGGCACGGCGTACTTCGCGGCCCGCAGTGACCTCTCGACGCTGCTGGAGGACCTCGAGCTGGTGCGGCCCACCGAGCTGAACTTCGTGCCGCGCATCTGGGAGACCCTGTTCGCGGAATACCAGCGCCAGGTCGACCAGCGGCTTGTGGAGGGTGGCACGCGTGAGGCCGTCGAAGCCGAGGTCTTGGACGACGTGCGCCAGTACCTGCTGGGCGGACGGTTCATCTTCGCGATGACGGGCTCGGCGCCGACCTCCCCGGACCTGAAGGCCTGGGTCGAGTCCCTGCTCGACATGCACCTATTGGACGGCTACGGCTCCACCGAGGCCGGGATGGTCCTGTTCGACGGAGAGGTGCAGAGCCCGCCGGTGATCGACTACAAGCTGGACGACGTCCCGGATCTGGGCTACTTCGCCACCGACCGGCCGCATCCGCGGGGCGAGTTGCTGCTCAAGACCGAGAACATGTTCCCCGGCTACTACAAGCGGCCCGAGGTCACCGCCGGCGTGTTCGACGCCGACGGCTTCTACCGGACCGGGGACGTCGTCGCCGAGGTCGCTCCTGGCCGGCTGGTGTACGTCGACCGCCGCAACAACGTGCTGAAGCTCGCGCAGGGCGAGTTCGTCACCGTCGCGAAGCTGGAGGCGGTGTTCGGCAACAGCCCGCTGGTCCGGCAGATCTACGTCTACGGCAACAGCGCGCACCCGTACCTGCTGGCGGTTGTGGTGCCGACCGAGGAGGCGTTGGCGCGTTATGACGTCGAGGCGCTCAAGCCGCTGATTGCCGATTCGCTGCAGGACGTCGCCAAGGAGGCGCACCTGCAGAGCTACGAGGTGCCGCGTGACTTCATTGTCGAGACGACGCCGTTCACGCTGGAGAATGGTTTGCTGACCGGCATCCGCAAGCTGGCGTGGCCCAAGCTGAAGCAGCACTACGGCGAGCGGCTGGAACAGCTTTACGCCGACCTGGCTCAGGGCCAGGCCAACGAGCTGAGCGAGTTGCGCCGCAGCGGAGCCGATGCGCCGGTGACC